>JABFXT010000450.1 GCA_013361595.1 Nocardia sp.
GCCGACGAGGAAAAATTCGATATCACTCCAGGTGAGGTGTTGAAAATGACCCTGAGAAGGGTGGAATATGTTCCCACAATTGGATACTTCGCAAATAGGCGCTGCTACCATCACGCACCGTGAGTAATCCAAATATTCGAAAGGCCGTATTGTTCGTCGCCCCGGTCATCGGGGTGTTCGGCGCAATTCTTCCCGCCACTGCCGGGGCCGATCCCGGTCAGGGAGCGTTACTGCCGCCGATCGTCGAGTTCACCCCAGAGAACGGGGGCGGTGTGTACGGGAAGGTGGAGAACCCGAACGATCACGGTGTGTGCTGGGCGGAGAACGCGGATACCGGAGCAGTTTTCACCATCGGCGCTCAATATCATGATTTCGGGGTGGAGGAGTCCGTCGCGCAACCGGGTCAGACGCAATTCAGGTCGTTGCGCGGCCTGAACAACGGACCCGCACAGGTGATCGGCCGCTGCGCCACCCACCTGCCGCCGGCCGCGGACGATCCCACGGCTTCGGCCAGCGAGGTGATCACAGTGGAGGTGACGGGCGCCGGTATCTCGACCGGTAGCAGCGGCGGCTAGACCGGTCGTTCCTCCCGCCGTGGCCCGGCCGCACGGGCCACGGCGGGGCCTCACAGATCGGCGATCGCGGCCAGCGGCGGGGTGCGGGCGGCCCGGATCGCCGGCCAGAGCGCGGCCAGCACTCCTACGATCGCGGAACCGACCAGCATGTACACCAGCTGATCCCACGGCACCGCGATCTGGTCGAGCCCGAGATCGCGCAGGGTGCGCAGGAATCCGACACCGAGCCCGAGCCCCAGAACCGCCCCCACCAGCGCGCCGAACACCGCGATCAACATCGATTCCAGATAGATCGTGCGACGTACCTGCGCACGCTGGGTACCCACCGCGCGCAACATGCCGATCTCACGGCGCCGCTCCACCACCGACAATGCCAGCGTATTGACGATGCCGAGGACCGCGATCACCACGGCCAGTGCGAGCAGCCCGTAGAGAATGGCCAGCAGATTGTTGATCTGCTTGGCGTTCTCGCCCTTGAATTCCTCCCGGTCCTGGACCTGCACGATCACGAATTCCTCGGTGGCTCGCTCCAGATCGGTGCGCATGGACGCGAGGTCGGTGCCGGGCCGGGCCTTGATCAGCACCACGGCGTCGGCTCGCATGGCGACCGGGACAGCGCGCTCGTAGACGGTCGACGGCACGATCAGGGGACCCAGTACCTGCGAATCCACATAGACCCCGGAGACGGTGAGCGGGATCTCCGTTCCGTCGAGGGTTTTCACCGGTAGCCGGTCCCCCGCGGTCACCCCGTGCTGCTCGGCCTCGTCCTGGCCCAGCAGGATCTCCGAATCTCCCAGCGTCGCCGAACCGCTCAGCATGTCCAGGTTCACGACCTGATCCAGCGGGCCGTCCGGCGCGGTACCGAACTCGTCGTCGCCGCCGATCTTCAATGCGACGCCGCGCATCCCGACCGTCTGCGCGGCCGCGGGAACCTTCGCCCGTACCGCGTCGGCGGCACCGGTCGGGACCCCCATCATCTGTGGTCCGGTGAGGACGTAGTCGGCTTCGACCCCCTGATCCACCAGGCGGGAGATACTGACCTTCGCCGATTCGCCCAGCATCCCGATGGCGGTGACCAGCATCAGTCCCAGCGTCAGCGCGAAGGCCGTGGCGGCGGTACGGCGCGGGTTGCGGACGGCATTGTTGCGGGCCATCCGCCCGATCGACCCGAACGGCCCGATGAGCCATCCCAGCCCGGTCAGCACGGGACGCGACAGCGCCGGCGAGGCGAACAGCACGGCCAGGATCAGTCCCAGTGCGCCGACGCCGACCACGGCGGCCGCGCCACCACCGGTCTGCCGGGCACCCAGCACCACCAGCACGATGCCCACCACCGCGAGTACCGCACCGGTCACCGTGCGGACTCGCAGCGAGTCCCCGGTGGAGGCGAATTCCTCACGCATGGCCTGTACCGGCGGGATCCGGGAGGCCCGCCGGGCCGGTGCGTACGCACTCACCACGGTGACCAGTAGGCCGACCACGAAGGCCACGGCCACGGTGCGCGGCAGAACGGCCATCCGCCCGGTGGGCAAGCCGAGGTCGAACGCGTTCAACAGACCGGCCAGACCGTAGGCGAGCGCGATACCGGCCAGCAGGCCGAGCAGGCTGCCGAGCACACCCACCACGAGCGCCTCCCCGACCACCGATCGGCCCACCTGGCCGCGGCTCGCGCCGACGGCCCGCAGCAGCGCGAGTTCGCGCAGCCGCTGGGCCACCAGCATCGAGAAGGTGTTGTAGATGATGAAGGTGCCGACGATCAGCGCGATGGCGCCGAAGGCCAGCAGGAAGTAGTTGAGGAAGTTCAGTGCCTCGGAGATCTGCGCCTTCATATCGGCGCGCACCTGATCACCGTTCTGCACCTTGTAGTCCGGGTACAGCATGGACAGCCGATCGCGCAGGGTGTCGCCCGGAATGTCTTCGGCGGCGATATCGAGGTAGGCGATATGGTCCCCGTCGGTGAACAGTTCCCGGGCCTGGGCCTCGGTGAACTGCAGACCGATGAAACCACCGGTATCCGACGGCGGGGCGTAGGTACCGGTGAGCGTCACATCGATGGGGCCGCCGTGGGAGGGGACCAGCACCTTGGTGTGGTCGCCGACCTTCAGGCCGGCCCGTTCGGCGGCGCCGGTGTTGAGCGCTATCTGGCCGGGTTCGGCCGGCGGCACCCCCTCGACGAACGGATCGGGTTCGGCGACCGCCTGCTGCGGCGGGATATAGGCCTGTCCCCAGCTGGGGGCGCCGCCGGTCTGCACCGCTTTCTTCCCGGTCGGGTCGAGCAGTACCACCGACCCTTCGATACCGGGGGCCACCGTCCGGACCCCGTCCATACCGGCGACGCGGTCCACCACATCCTGGGGAATGCCCGCGGACTGCCGCTCCTCCGGGCTGATCCGCACATCGACGCCCTTGGCCTCACCTGCGAAGATCCCGTCGAAGGTGCGCTGCAGCGTATCGGTGAAAACGAACGACCCCGCGATGAACGCGGTCCCGAGAACCACCGAGAGCAGGGTCAGGACCAGCCGCACTTTGTGCGCGGCGAGATTGCGCAGAGCCACCCTGCGCATGGGGTGGGCAGCCACTACCGGACCACCTTCGCCGCCCGGACCCGCACCGCGGATCCGATGCCGCCGCGCGCCTCGCGGTACGTCACCGGACCTCCAGGGCTTTCATCCGGTCCAGCACCGAATCGGCGGTCGGATCGCGCATCTCGTCCACGATCCGGCCGTCGGCCAGGAAGACGACCCGGTCGGCGTAGGCGGCGGCGGTGGGTTCGTGGGTGACGATCACGACCGTCTGACCGAATTCGTCGACCGCCGCCCGCAGGATGGACAGCACCTCGCCGGAGGATCGGGAGTCCAGATTGCCGGTCGGTTCGTCGCCGAAGATGATCTGCGGTTTACCGGCCAGCGCCCGCGCGCAGGCGACCCGCTGCTGCTGACCGCCGGACAGTTCGCTGGGCCGATGGCCGAGCCGGTCCTCGAGACCGAGTCGCTTCAGCACCGTGGCCAGCCATTCGGCGTCCGGGGCGCGGCCGGCGATATCCAGCGGCAATGTGATGTTCTCCAGCGCGGTCAGCGTCGGGACCAGGTTGAATGCCTGGAAGACGAAGCCGATGCGGTCCCGCCGCAGCGCGGTCATCTGTTTGTCGGTCAGATCGGTGAGCTCGGTATCGCCGATCACCACCCGGCCCGAACTGGCCTCGTCCAACCCGGCCAGGCAGTGCATCAGGGTCGATTTCCCGGAGCCGGAGGGGCCCATGATCGCGGTGAACTCGCCCCGCGCGAAATCGACCGATACGGCGTCCAGCGCGGTGACCCGGGTGTCCCCGGTCCCGTAGACCTTGGTCAGTTCGATGGCGCCGGCGGCGACGGTGGACGGGGCGCCCGGCTCGGCCGGGTCCACGTCGACAGCGTGAGCAGTCATGGGTCCAGTGTGTCGGGCCGTCGCGAACCGCGCCATCCGGGATCGCCCTGACCGCCTGTACGCCCTCCGGCCTCCCCGGATACCCGGCCGGGATGACGCCCGGACACGAAACGGCGGGCACCGCCGTACGCGGTGCCCGCCGTTGTCGCCGTGCCTCAGTTCAGCGGCGCCGACTTCCACCAGGTCAGCATCTCGTCGACGGTGCCGACGATACCGTCGGTGTACATCAGGTACTGGGCCCGTTCCGGATGGTTGGTGAACACCGTGACCATTTTCGGGCCGTCGCTGTCCCATTTGTAGTTGGTGTAGGTCCGGCCGTTGTTGGTATCGCTGGATTTCTCCGCGGTGGCGGGCAGTCCCTTCACCACCGATTCGACATCGGCCGCGGAGGCGTAGGCATAGATCCGGTAGAACGGATCGTCGTTGTTGTTACCGCCGTAGCAACGCCACTGCCAGGCCCAGTTGCCCAAATCGGGTTCGCCGTCGTCGGGGCTCGGGGTGTAACTGCTGTCGGTCTCCCAGCATTTCGCGCTGTTGTAGCCGACTTCTTCCGAGGTCGACTTCGGCACCAGCCGGGGGAATTCCTTGCTGATGGAATCCGCGGTCGCGGGTACCGGTGCGGCAGTGGCCACGGTGCTGGTCCCGGCGGCCGTGGGGTCGGTTCCGCCGCCGCTGTCGCTGGTCGCCAGCGCCACCACGCCGATGACGACACCGACCAGTACCACCAGCCCGATACAGATGGCGGCGATCAGTCCGGTGTTCGATTTGGGCGGCCGCGGCCCCTGCGGGACCTGTGACATCGGCTGCGGGTAGCTGGTGGGCTGGGTGTAGCCGCCCGGCGTCCCCCCACCGAACTGCTGGCCGACCTGATTGGTGTAGCCGAGGGTGCCGCCGTAGGGCTGCTGGTGCGCGTCACCGGGACCCTGCTGGAACCCGCTCGCGTACTGCTGCTGGCCCTGCGCACCGGCATAGGGCTGGCCCTGGATGCCACTGGCGTACGGCTGCGCCTGGACGCCGCTACCGTACGGCTGCGCCTGGGCGCCGCTCGCGTAGGGCTGAGGTGCGGCGGTGCTCGGATACTGGTTCGCGCCGCTGCTGTAGGGACCGAGCTGGTGGAGCGGGTTGACCGCCGTCGGCGCCACACCCTGCGGGATCCCCGCGGAACCGGGCGAAGCCAGCGCGTGTTTGGCCGCTTCGGCGAATTCGGTGCACGAGGTGAACCGGTCGTCGGGACGTTTCGCCATCGCCTTGGCCAGGACGGCGTCCAGCGAGGGGGGCAGTTCCGGCCGGGCCGCGCTCAGCGACGGCGGCGGCGACTGCAGATGGCCCTGGATGACCCCCGCCGGATTGGTGGAGGCGAACGGCCCACTGCCGGTGAGCAACCAGTACAGCGAACAGCCCAGCGAATACTGGTCCGAGCGGTGGTCGAGGTCGGCACCGGTGAGCTGCTCCGGCGAGGCATAGGCCAGCGTGGCGGTGAACGTTCCGGTCTGGGTGAGATGTCCGGTGTCGTCGCGCAGGCGGGCGATACCGAAATCGGTCAGGTACACCCGTTCACCGCGGCCACCGGTGGAACGCGCCAGCAGGATGTTGGCCGGTTTCACGTCCCGGTGCATCACGCCCATCCCGTGCGCGTAGTCGAGCGCGGACCCGGTTTCGGCGATGATCTGGATGGCTCGCTCGGGCGGCAGCCTCTGCGGATCCACCGAGGCGGCATCGATACCGTCGATGAACTGCATCGAGATCCACAGCTGTTCGTCCTCGAGACCACGGTCGTAGACCGTGACGATATTGGGGTGGTCCATCCGGGCGACCAGATCCGCCTCCCGTTCGAATCTGGCGCGCACCTCCTTGTCGAAGAACATCTCCCGATTCAGCAGCTTCAGCGCTGTCATCCGCGGCAGCCGCGGATGCTTCGCAAGGTAGACCGAGCCCATCCCACCCCGGCCGAGTTGCCGGGCGATGACATAGCCGGCGAAAACATCGCCGTTGGCCAGCATGTCTGCTCCAATTCCCGCCTGTGGGACCGGGACCCACCGGTACACAGGCGTAGACGAAAAGCGCGTCCGGACCGCACTGGTCCTCCGCACGCGAAATCATCGAAACCATAGCAGCAGTCGAAACGGCGCCGAGGGCTCTCACCGGTACACATACGCAGCCGCAACACGGTCGCTACGGGCGCGATCCGCCG
>JABFXT010000130.1 GCA_013361595.1 Nocardia sp.
GCCGGATCCCAGGCATTGCGCGGTACGGGGAACGGTTTGTCCGGATCGGGGGCGCCGATGGCGAATTCCATGGTGGTCGTCTTTCCCGTCACCACGGCACCTGCCTGTTCGAGCCGCCGCACCACCGTGCAGTCACCGGCGGTGGCCGCCCATGCCGGGTCCAGCACCAGGCTCTGCGCTGTGGTGGGCCCCTGGGAACAGGCGAGAATATCCTTGACCCCCAGTGGAATTCCTTCGAGCGGGCCGATCGGCAGCCCCGCTTCGATCTTCGCGTCGGTGCGGGCCGCGGCCGCGCGGGCACGATCGTCGAAACGTGTCAGATAGACCCCGAGCCCGGCATCGGCGGTGTCGGCGGCGGCGAGCGCCGTCTCGACGAGTTCGGTCGCGGTGGTCTCACGGCGGCGTAGCGCGGCCGCCGCCTCGGTCAGCGTGGGCAATACGTCCGGGACGGTAGTTGTCATCGGGTCCTCGTTCTGCGGTGGAGCGTTTTCCGGCCGTGCGAATTCGCGGGAACCGGCGGATAGGTGATTCAGCGCGGCAATGAGCGGGTCATATCGATCCGTGGAATGCCGCCGATCTCGAGTTGGATCTCGCCCCGGCAGACGCCGAGTGCGTAATCCACGGCAGTGCCCGCGCTGTCGCGGATGGTCTGCTCGACCAGGAGTACGGGTTCGCCCGGCAGTATGTGCAGGAGCGCGGCCGCGCAGTCGTCGGCCCGGGCGGCCTGCGCCCCCACATCACATCCGGTGATGTGGACACCTCCGGAGTGCAGCAGCGCGTAGAAATCGTCACGGAAGGTCGCCTGATCGATACCGGCTGCCTCGGTGGCACGCAGATAGTTGGTGAAGACGGCGAGGGGGCGTTCGTCGACCAGCAGGACGTATTCGATACACAGGCAGTCCGCGCCGACCTCGACATCGCCGAGGTGCGCGGCGATGAACGGCGGTGCCGGTGTCCACGCCCAGTGCAGCAGTCGCGGCGAGATCCGGCCCAGCGCCAGATGCTCCTCCAGCGACCGGCCCGCCGGCGGAATCGAGCCCGCCACCACGTATTCCTCGCGGATGGGCACCGTCCCCAGCCCGCGTCGGCGTTCGATCAGGCCGTCGCGGCGCAGCAGATCCAGTGCCGCCCGGACCACGTCACGGGAAGCCCGGTGCCGGGTCATCAGTTCCGATTCGCTGGGCAACCGGCCCGCGCCGAACGCACCCGATCGCAGTTCGGCGCGTAGCAGGTCGCGCAGGCGCCGGGCGGTGAGCTGGGCCGAGGTGGGCAGCAGGCGCCGGACCTGTTCACCGAAGACCGACCGGCCGGGTGCCGGGTCACCGGGGGAGAGGTGTTCGGAATGTTCCGCGGTGTGGTGCATGGTCGTAGCGTGCGACGAGAGCCGGTTACGCGACAAGGACCGGACGTAAACCTGCGGTTACGCTCCGGCGGACGGGTCCGGTATGCCCTCTACCTGCGGTTTCATTCGCGGATCGGCGGGTTGTGCGGTGGTGGGGGAGTGCGGGTGCCGGGTGGAGCGGGGCGCGGGGAAGAGTTACGCGGACCTACGGCGCCCGGCCGGGTCCGATCACGAGTACACCGGGTCGGTATGAGAAGTGGCGATACGCCGATATGCGCATCTGACCATGTGTGTTACGACTCCTGCCGGAGCGCGACGACGAAGTCACGTCAAACGATCTCAGGAGAGGGGTGAGCGGACGGGAGGTCCGCGAGTACGCGGGTCACGGACTCGGCCATGCGGGCGCGGAACATCTCGGGGCCGAACGATTCCGCGTGGGCGCGGATCCGGAGCGGGTCGAGGTCGGTGCTGGAATGGTCGCGCAGCGCGGCCGCGAAACCGTCGACGACCTCGTCGTCGTCGCCGGCCGCGATATGGGCGCCGCTGAGACCGGGCACCACGGTGTCCAGCGATCCGCCCGCACCGACGGCCAGGACCGGTGTTCCACAGGCCATCGCCTCCACCGGCACGATCCCGAAATCCTCCACCCCGGGCATCAACAGGGCCCGGCAGCGCCGGTACATCTCGACCAGCACCTCATCCGGCGCGGCGCCCAGGAACGTGGTCTCCGGACCCGCGAGCGCTTCGAGCCGGCGCCGGTACCGCCCGTCACCGACCATCACCAGGCGCGACCCGGCGCGTTGCGCGGCGCGGATGGCCAGGTCGGGGCGTTTGTAAGGGACCAGGCGGCCGGCGAACAGCAGAAAATCCTCGCGCGGCACCGTCGGATCCGTGGCGAAGCGGTCCAGGCGCACCGGGGGATGGACGACGGTGGCGGGCAGGCCCCACCAGCTCCGGATCCGGTCGGCCACCGCGTGCGAATTCGCGATCACCGCCGTGAGGTGCGGTGCCGCCGTGGTTTCGGTGCGGCGGGCCAGACCGCCGAGAGCGGCCAGAGCCGCGCGTCCGGCGCGGCTGTCCGCTTCCTGCGCCCGGAAGGCGGGATCCCAGGCCCAGCGGGCGGGGCTGTGCACATAGGCGATCACCGGGGCATCGGTGGCGAAGACCGCCTGCGTGGCGAAAGCGTGATGGCTGACCACCACCGCGTCGAATCCACCGCGCAGCGGCAGGCGGCGCAGCGCCCGGGGGACCAGCGGCAGCAGCGGCGCGTGCGAACGCCGACCGGTCGCGGCGTACGCGCGCGACAGCCAGGTGCCGGATACGGTGTCCCAGGGTGGGTGGGCGATCGCCGGCGCGGCGGCGGGATCGACGATCGGCGCGAAAACCCGTGCCTGCGGCCAGGTGCGGGCCAGTTCCCCGACCACCGCTTCCGACCCGCCGTATTCGGTGAATCGCTCGTGC
This sequence comes from Nocardia sp., assembly GCA_013361595.1. Classification (GTDB taxonomy): domain Bacteria; phylum Actinomycetota; class Actinomycetes; order Mycobacteriales; family Mycobacteriaceae; genus Nocardia. Next base: position 2,804 of record JABFXT010000130.1, read on the forward strand.
ACGATCGCCACCCGCGGGCGTGCCGCCGCGGGGGCGGTGCGTGGACCGGCGGGTCCGCCGCCTGCCGTCGGTGATGTGCCGGTGGTCCGGTGTCCGGGGTCGTGAGCCGGCGCGGTCACCGCACTACCTCCTCGATGAGACGCCGGGGCGCCGCGTGGGCGCGCAGCGCGGGAGCCACGGGCCGTCCGTCGAGCAGGCCCGCGACCGATCCCCGTTCGAGGGCGCGCCGGTAGATCACCGCGGCATCGCGGCAGGCCTCGACGGTGTGATCGATATCCCGGTCGGTATGGGCGGCCGAGGTGACGAACGACTGTCCGAGAACCCCGCGGCGCAGCAGTTCCTGGAGGAACAGGGTGCGGAACTCCTGGGAGGGGTTGCCGTCCGGGTCCAGCGTGTGGAACAGCAGACACGACGGGCGACCCGCGACGCGGAGGTGCTCGCCGATACTGAGTTCGGCGGTGATCCGTTCGATCCCCGCCCGCAGCCGCCGACCGGCGCGTTCCATCCGGCCCACCGGATCGGTGGTGGCATAGGCGCGCACCACGGCCCGGAAGGCGGCCAGCGCACCGGTTTCCGGGCCGTGCGTGGTGGACAGCAGGAACACCCGGGCAGCGTCGGTCCGCAGGCCACCCAGTTCGAGGTATTCGCGGCGCCCGGCCAGGGCGGCGATCGGGAAACCGTTGCCCATGGCCTTGCCCCAGCACGACAGGTCGGGGACCACACCGTATACCTGCTGCGCGCCGCCGGCCGCCCATCGGAACCCGGTGATCATCTCGTCGAACACCAGCAGAGTCCCGTAGCGGTCGCACAGTGCGCGGACGCCCGCCAGGTAGCCGGGCGGCGGTTCGTGCAGGGCGGTCGCGGCTTCCATGACCACGCAGGCGATCTCCTGTCCGGCCAGCAGGTGCTCCAGGGCCGGAAGATCGCCGTAGGGGAAGGACACGGTCGGCTGCCGGGGGATACCGGCCGACATCGCGGTCGTCCCGATGAACCAGTCGTCGACCGAGAAGAACGGCTGCGCGCAGACGGCTGTCGTGATCCGGCCGGTCACCGCGCGCGCCAGGCGCACCGCGGCGGTGGTGGCATCGGAACCGTTCTTCGCGAATTTCACCATCTCCGCGCCCGGCACCAGGTCCAGGAAATCCTCGGCGGCCGCGAGTTCGAGCACGGTGGGCCGGGAGAAGTTCACCCCGTCGGCGATGGCCGCCGCGACCGCGTCGACGACCGGACGGTAACCGTGCCCGAGGGTGACCGACCGCAGGCCCATTCCGTATTCGACGAATTCGTTGCCGTCGCAATCGGTGACCCGGCAGCCGTGCCCGCGGACCAGCACCGGGGCCATATGCTCCGGGTACTGGTCGGATCCGCGGGCGTAGGTGTGCGCGCCGCCGGGCACCAGCTCGTGCAACCGCGCCTGGGCGCGGTCGCTGCGGCCGAAATCGGTGATCACACTCGCTCCTTCCCGGCTCAGCAGCCGGACTCGGTGAAAGCCTTCAGGTATCCGGCGCTCTGCCGCACATACATCCAGGCCCGGAACACCGGATCGGTTCGGCTCGGGCTGGCGACCATGGTGATCTCACCGTCGAAGCAGCGGCCGACGATATAGCGGGCGCGGGAGACGTGCGGGGTGAAGGTGACGACGATGATGTGCTGCCAGCCCTCGGCCGCCGCCAACCGCCGTATCTCCTGTGCCTCACCACGGGTGGTCCACGGGCGGGGTTCGAAACAGGTCACGCGGAACGGGAACGGGCTGTGGCAGTAGCGGTCCATCCGCGGATCGTCGAGCCCGGTCGACGCCGAGATCAGCAGCTCCGGTGCCCAGTGCCGCCGGGCCAGTTCCAGTCCGACGTCGAACCGTTCGTAGGGCGTGCCGCCGAGCACCACGATGGCGTCCGCCGGTCGCAGCGGATCCACCTGGGGCCGGACGAACACCGGCCATCCGGCCACGGCCGCGAGAACGAGCAGGACGAGCGCGGCACCGGCGGCCTGCCACGGCCGCCGGCGCGCGACGGCGGAATACGCGGTCATTTTCACCGGTCCGGACGGTCCCGGCCCAGCGGCGCGGTGCGCAGGGCTCCGTCGGGGGAGACGACGAGCCGCCAGTACCCGCCCTCCGGATCGCGCAGCACGACTCCGGCATCGGCACGGTCGGATACCCACGCACCACTGGCCAGCACCGAGGCCAGCCCGGCACCGTCGGGTGCCACGGCCCGCAGGATCTCCTCCGCACCGTCGGCCCGGGCGGTGACCGGACCGGTGAAGGTCGGCCGGTGGGTCTGACCGCGACCGAGGACCTGCCAGTTGCTGGGGAACACCCGGGGTGCGATCTCGGTCCCCGCGCCGGAGATCAGATTGACGGCGATACCCTCCGGGCAGCCGGACTCGGCGATCCGCAGCTCGGCGGGGCTGCCGCCGGGATCGGCGTCGAAGGCGATATTCGCGAGGTACGGCTGGCGGCAGTAGACCAGGTCGATATCGCACGACCGGGCCGCGACCTTGCAGTTCACCATCCCGAACTGCGACGGTCCGCCCTGACCGGCCACCCCCACCTGCACGGCGATATCGGCGCCCTCGAACCAGATGTTGGTGAGCCACCAGTTGTTGGCGGCACCGTCGACGAACAGATGGCGGTCGGTGGTCGCCGGGTCGTTGTCGGAGACGAATTCGCTGTTGGTGAGGGCCAACCCGGCATTGTGATCGTTGCCGGTGCCCAGTACGCCGATGCGGTTACCGGAGAACTTCGACGAAGTGACGTAGTTCTGGATACACGAGGTGCTCAGCCCGATCCCGAAATTGTTGATATCGCAATCGATGAACGAGGTGCCGCCGGTATTCGCCTCCAGTACCACGCCTTTCTGCCCCGCGTAGCGCGGCCAGTTGTCGGCGAGGTGGTTACCGCGGATGAGGACGGTGTCGAAACTGCAGCGGAAGCATTCCGCGAGCCGGATCGCTGTCGCGTTCGGACCCGACAGGTAGAAACCCATGCGGGCGAAACGGATCCGCTGTTTACCCGCCAGATCGACCAGGGTGGTGTCGCGATCGCAGAACACCGTGGTGACATCCGCCCCGTCGCCGTACACGACGGAGTGGTCCGGGAGGTCCGGCCAGGCGGTGATCCGGTACTCGCCTGCCGGCAGGTACACCACCGGCGGTGTGCCGTCGGTACGGCACGCGGTAGCCAATGCGTCGGTATCGTCGGCCTTTCCGTCGCCGACGGCTCCGAAGTCCCGGATATCGCGGACGGTCGGCGACGCGGTTCCGGTGGCCATCACGATCGGCGCGGGTGGGCGGCCCGAGGCGGCCAGCGGCACGGCGACCGCGCCGATTCCGGCCGCACCCAGCCCGGCCGCGAGCAGATCCCGCCGCTGGATCCGGGCCCGGTCGG
>JABFXT010000055.1 GCA_013361595.1 Nocardia sp.
GACGCCGTGGGAGCCGATTCGGGCGCGGTGGCCCGGGGCGCGCGGGCAGCGCCGGCCGGGGCGCGACGGTGGCCGACCAGTTCGGGTTGCGCGACCGGCACGGGTTCGCCCTCGGACGGCAGATCGTCGAGCCCGGGGACCGGTACCAGATACGGCGCCACCGGGCGTTTGAGGAACTGCATCGCGCCGTCGGCGCCCTTGCGCAGATTCAGGTGGTATCGCCAGGTGTCGTCGTCACGGTCCGGGAGATCGGCGCGTTCGTGGTAGAGGCCCCACCGGGATTCGGTGCGGGTCAGCGAACTGCGGGCCGCCATCTCCGCACAGTCGCGAATGAACGTCACCTCGGCGGCCCGCATGAGTTCGTGCGGGGTGCGCGCGCCCATCTCGGCGAGATCACCACGCATCCGTTCGAATGTCTCCACGGCCAGTGACAGCTTCGCCGCGGTTTTCGGCGGCGCCACATAGTCGTTGACGAAACGGCGCAGTTTGTATTCGACCTGCGGTTGCGGTGGCCCGTCCGGGTTGCGTAGGGGCCGGTAGACGAGTTCGTGGGCGGCGCCGACCTGATCGGCGGGCAGATCGCCGGGGGCCGCGGTATCGGCCAGGGTGGACGCGGCGTGCGCGCCGGCGAGTTCGCCGAATACGAAGGCCCCGATCATATAGTTGTGCGGGACGCAGGCCAGATCACCGGCCGCGTACAGGCCGGGCACCGTGGTGCGGGCGTTCTCGTCCACCCACACACCCGAGGCGGAATGCCCGCCGCACAAACCGATTTCGGAGATGTGCATCTCGATATCGTGGGTGCGGTAGTCGTGCCCGCGGTTGGCGTGGAAGGTGCCGCGGGTGGGGCGTTCGGTGGTGTGCAGGATATCTTCGAGCGCGGTCAGGGTCTCGTCCGGCAGATGCGACACCTTCAGGTAGATGGGGCCACGCGCGGAATCGATCTCCCGTTTCACCTCGGCGATCATCTGCCCCGACCAGTAGTCGGAATCGACGAACCGCTCGCCCTGCGCGTTCACCTGATAGCCCCCGAACGGGTTGGCGACATAGGCACAGGCCGGACCGTTGTAATCCTTGATCAGCGGGTTGATCTGGAAACATTCGATACCGCTGAGCTCGGCGCCCGCGTGATAGGCCATCGAATAGCCGTCCCCGGCGTTGGTGGGGTTCTCGTAGGTGCCGTACAGGTACCCCGAGGCGGGCAGTCCCAGCCGGCCGCACGGCCCGGTCGCGAGAACGACGGCTTTCGCGCCGACGGTGACGAACTCCCCGGTGCGTGTGTTCAGCGCCGCCGCACCCACGGCCCGGCCGCCGGCGGTGAGGACCCGGACCGGCATGAGCCGGTTCTCGATCCGGATCTTCTCTCGCATCTTGCGCTGCCGCAGCACCCGGTAGAGGGCCTTCTTCACATCTTTGCCCTCGGGCATCGGCAGCACATAGGAGCCCGATCGGTGCACCCGGCGTACCGCGTACTCGCCGTATTCGTCCTTCTCGAATTTGACGCCGTATTTCTCCAGCCGCTGCACCATGGCGAAACCACGGGTCGCGGTCTGGTACACCGTGCGCTGGTCGACGATTCCGTCGTTGGCGCGGGTGATCTCGGCGACGTAGTCCTCCGGTTCGGCTTTCCCGGGAATCACCGCGTTGTTGACGCCGTCCATCCCCATCGCCAGCGCACCGGAGTGCCGGACATGAGCCTTTTCCAGGAGCAGGACGTTCGCGCCCTGTTCGGCGGCGGTGAGCGCGGCCATGGTCCCGGCGGTACCGCCGCCGATGACCAGCACATCGCAGTCCAGTCGCACGGTATCGGCGAGATCCGGGGCCGCGAGCAGGGCGGGTGCGGTCACGACAGGGCCTCCACGAGTCGGTCGCGCTGCGGCTGCCGGTCGGTGACCGCGCGCGGATTCGGCACATCGATCAGGGCGCGCAGCGGTTTCCCGGCACGGCCCAGTACGGCGATCCGGTCGCCGAGCAGCAACGCCTCGTCCACATCGTGTGTCACGAAGACGATCGTTGCGGGATGGGTTCGCCAGGTCTCGATGAGCAACCGCTGCATGGTGGCGCGGGTCTGGGTGTCCAGCGCGCCGAACGGCTCGTCCATCATCACCGCGCGCGGGGCACCGGCCAGGCCGCGGGCCAGCTGCACCCGTTGCCGCATACCGCCGGACAGGCTCTTGGGCAGGAAATCGGCAAACCCGGTGAGCCCGACCTCCTCGATCCAGCGGTCGGCGGCGGCACGGCGCCCGGCCTTGGGTTCGCCCCGCAGCCGCAGCGCCAGTTCGATATTGGCGCGCACACTGCGCCACGGCAGCAGGGCATTGTCCTGGAACACCACCGCGCGGTCGCGGGAGGTGGTGGTGACGGGTTCGCCGTCGGCGAGGACGCGGCCGGAGTCGGGGGGCAGCAGACCGGCCAGAGCGCGCAGGACCGTGGACTTCCCGCAACCCGAAGGGCCCGTCAGCACCAGGATTTCGCCGGGCCGCACATCCAGCGACAGCCGGTCGATCACCGGGTCGCCGGTGTAGGAGAGCGAAATATCGTCGAGCCGCAGGCTCATGCCCGGGGCGCCGGTGCCGGACGCGGGGATTTCGGTGGTGAGGGTGGTGGTCATCGGTTGTTCTCCTCTCCCCGCGGCAGCCAGCGGGTGACCCGGCGGCCGATGAGTTCGATCGCCGCGGAGGTGCCGAATCCGAGGATGCCGATGGTGATGATCCCGACGAAAACACCCGGATAGTCGACGATCGTGTAGGCCTGCCAGGTGCGGTAGCCGACACCGAGCCGACCGGAGATCATCTCCGCCGACACCAGGCAGATCCAGGCCACGCCGATCCCCACCGACAGCCCTCCGAAGATCCCCGGCAGCGCGCCCGGGAACACCACCCGCAGCAGGACGTCCCACCGGTTGCCGCCGAGCGTGCGCACCGAGTCCTCCCACAGGGTCGGCAGCGCGCGGACCGCGTGGCGGGTGCTGACCATGATCGGGAAATAGGCGGCCAGGCCGGTGATGAACACGATGCCGGCTTCGTCGTCGGGGAACAGCAGGATGGCGATCGGGACCACCGCGATGGCCGGGACCGGCCGGGCCAGTTCGGTGAGCGGGCCCAGTATTCCGGCGAACAGGCGGGACCGGCCCAGAGCGATTCCGCTGGTCACTCCGAGCACGGTGGCGATACCGAATCCGGTGAGGATGCGGATCAGGGACTGTGCCAGGTCAAGGTAATAGACATCGGTGCCGAGTTGACGGCCGAACGCGGTGAGTACCTCGGTCACCGAGGGCAGGGTGTCGAACCGCAGCCACAGCCGGAGATCGGCGGTGGTCAGTACCTGCCAGAGCAGGACCGCGGCCAGTACGGAAGCCACCCGCAGCAGCCGGCCCGGCCACACCGAGCGCCCGGGCCGGCGCGACGGGACGGTCGCCGCGGCGGCCGGGACGGCAGCGAGGGTGGTGGCCGCGGTCATGACCGGACCTCGGCGACGGCCTGGTCGTAGGTCACCGGGACGGCGGTGGGATGGGCCTGGCGGTGACGAAGCGCTGCCGCCTGGGTGGTGAACGGCAGGAAGGTGTTCCCGTCGCGCAGCCAGACCGCTTTGTCGGCGAACCAGCGGGTACCGAGTTCGGTGTCGACGATATAGGCGGCGCGGACCGTCGAACCGGCGGCACGGGCGGCCGCGACGGCGCGCAACAGCTCGGTGGGATCACCGGCGGGGCGGGTGGTGTCCTGGCCGTCGAGCCACAGTTCGGTACCGGAACCGATGGTGTGGTTGACGGTATCGGCGAGCGCCTTCTCGTAGTCCTGGCCGCGGGCGGCGAAGGCCGCGCGCAGGCGCTGATCGTCGACGAAACCGTCGATATCGAGGTCGGCGAAATCGCCGATCGACTTCAGGTACCGCACATCGTCTTTGAAAGCCGAGAGCAGGCTCGGTTTCAGGGTGGTGTCGAACGAGGTGCCGCCCGGGCCGTTGTAGAGGTACACGACCTCCTGCGGCAGATCCGAATCCTCGGCCACGATCCGTGCCGCTTCCAACGGCTGCCGCCACAGGAATTCGGTGGCGTCGAGCTGGGCCTGCAGGAAGGCGTCGACCACCTCGGGATGTTCGGCGGTGTAGTGCTCGCGGGCCACCACACCGTGGAAGGTCGGCACGTTCAGTTCGGCGCCGTCGTAGAGCAGTTTCGCCTTGTCCTGGAACACCAGCAGCCCGGGCCAGGCCACGAACTGGGACAGCGCGGCGACCTGGCCGGATTCCAGTGCCGAGGCACCCACCTGCGGCTGCTGGTTCAGCACCTCCACACCGCCTACCGGGTCCACCCCGGCCCGGGTCAGTGCCTGTACCAGGGTGCCGTGCCCGGCGGAGCCGACACTGGCCGACACCTTCTTCCCCGCGAGGTCACCGATACCCGTGAGCGGCGAATTCGGCGGTACGACCACCATGTTCAGCGCGCCTTCGGGGTTGTAGCCGGTGACGGAGAGGAATTCGGTGCGGGAGCGTTCCCCGGCCTGGGTGCGGGAGCCGTTGATCAGCAGCGGGTAGTCGCCCATCGAGCCGATATCGATCTTCTCGGCCACCATCTGGGCGGTGATCGGGGCGCCGGTGTCGTAGTCCTGCCATTCGACTCGGTAGGCGGGCCCGCCGTTCTCGGTGATCTGCTGTAGCCGCTGTTCCAGGTAACCCTGGGCGCGCAGCAGGGTGCCCGCGGTGACGGTGTTGATGGTTTTCGACTGGTAGCCGACGACGACGGTGACGCTATCGCCGGCGGCGGCTTCTTCCAGCGAGCACCCGGTGAGGGTCAGGGCCGCGGTGGCGGCCAGCACGGCCAGGCGTTTCAGAACAGGCATGGGAGGTCTACCTCAGGAGATACGGCATGTTGACAGTGACGGCGCCGGTGGGACAGCGGGCGGCGCAGGGGCCGCAGTACCAGCATTCGTCGACGTGCATGAAGGCTTTCCCGTTGTCGGGGTTGATCGCCAGGGAATCGAGCGGGCAGATCTCGACACACAGCGTGAAGCCTTAGATACACAGGGATTCGTCGATGGTCACGGGGATATCGGTGCGCTGGTTCGCCAATGCCATCTAGAGGACCTTCCATTCGGGGATGCCGCGGGAGAGGCTGCCGCGCAGGGTGATCCGATCACCGCGCATCCGGATGTATTCCAGGTCGACGGGGGTTCCGTCGTCGAGCCGGGTGAGGCGTTCGAGCATGAGCAGCGGCGCCCCGTCGGGGACGTCGAGGGTGGCGGCGGTGTGCCGGTCGGCGGGGATCGCCTCCACGGTGAGGTCGGCCGAACCCAGGGAGCGGCCGCTGAGCTGTTCGAGGAGGACGAACACGTCGGTGTGCGCGAGGTCGTGGCCGAGGATCTGCGCGCCGATCTCGCGAGTGAGATAGGTGAGGTCGAGACTCAGCGGCTGTTCCCCGAGGAACCGCAGTCGTTCCAGGTAGACGACCTGTTCGCCCGGTGCGACTTCCAGGCGGCGGGCCACCGCGGGTGGCGCGGTGATGAGCTGACCGGCCCGTACCTCGTTGCGGACAGTGCCGCGTCCCTCCAGGGTTTCCTGCAGACCCAGCAGCGCGTCGAGCCCGTGGTCGAATTTGCGGGCGGCGACCCGGGTCCCGACCCGGGGTGCGCGGTCGATGAGTCCTTCGTCGCGCAGCAGCGCCAGCGCGTCGCGGATGGTGTTGCGGGAGGTGTCCGTGCTCGGCGGCCAGTCGTTGTTCGCTGGGGAGAGTGTCACCCAGGGCGCCGGCGTGGATCTGATGGCGGAGGATATCGGCAATGCGCCGGGCCTGGTCGGCCCGTAACCGGCGGACCCCGGCCGTACCGCCTGCCCGCTCGGTGTTCGTATCGCTGACCTGCATGAACGCTGACGATAGTGGTGTTTCGCGGCGGTTCCGGCCCGCGCGCGGGCGACGCTGGCGGCGGTGCGGCGGAATTCGCCGGGCGCCGATGGGCGCGACCAGCGCGAATCCCGGTCGATCTCGCCATTACGCCACCCGCGTGCGGGTCGGCGGGGTTGGGATCAGACCGATTCGAATGATCGACCGGTCGGTCCGGTGGCCGTATCGGCCCGGTGACCGCGCGGCAGGCCCCGCCCGCCAGTCGGTTTCCAGCGGTGGAAAGGTGGGTGCCTGAGGTCGTGTTGGGATGCTGGCGCGGAATGTTCGCCCCGGCAGGGTGGGGATCCCGTTTC
>JABFXT010000516.1 GCA_013361595.1 Nocardia sp.
CGGCGCGACTGTTCGGCCGCGCGTTCTTGTTCGCGAATCTGCTTCTCCCTCACTGTTTTCCGGGCCTGCTCCCGGCCGAGAAGTATCGCGGCCGGAACGGTGACGGCGGCGACCAACAGGAGCACGATCGACGTACGCCGGAATTCCGCCGTGAACATCAAACCGCTGACACCGGTGATCCCGGCCAAGGTGGCCGAAGTCGGGATGAGTACCAGCACCGCCGTACTCGCGGTGAGCGAACGGTTGCGCAGGGCACGCAGAACCAGCGCCCCGGCCAGGACCACCGGTAGTGAACAGGCCAGGGTGTATCCGATGATCTCGGGCAGGTCATCGGGCATCGGCACGCTCCACGATGATGTCACCGCGACCCCAGGCATAGCCACGGCCCCAGACGGTTTCGATGCGGTGCCGGGTACCGAGCTTGGCGCGCAACCGCTTGACGTGCACGGTGACCGTGGACAGATCACCGAAATCCCATCCCCACACCTGTTCCAGCAGCCCCTCCCGGCTGAACACCTGTCCGCGATTGCGCAGCAGGAAAACCAGTAGATCGAATTCCCGGCGGGTGAGCGAAACCGGCTCGCCGTCGACGGATACCGTCTGAGCGGCCGGGTGCACGACGACCGGTCCGGCACGCAGCGGCGCCGGGTCGGGTGCCGGTGCACGGCGGGTGCGGCGCAGTACCGATGCCACCCGTAGTGCCAGTTCACGCGGGCTGAAAGGTTTGGTGATGTAGTCGTCGGCGCCGGCTTCCAGGCCCAGTACCCGATCGTCCTCGTCGCCCAGCGCGGTGAGCAGGATGATCGGGGTATCCGGACGGGTGCCCGCCCGGATCGCCCGGCACAGCTCGATACCGTTGGGTTCCGGCATCATCACGTCCAGTACCGCCAACTCCACCTCGCCGGGCTCACCGGTGCGGGCCAGCGCGGCGTAGGCGGTCCGGCCGTCGCCGGTCTCCACCACGACGCGCCCGTCCCGTTCGAGGTAGCGGCGCACCACGTCCCGGACCACGGGATCGTCGTCGGCCACGAGTATGCACATGGATACCTCACCAATTCGTCATGAGCAGATGGATCAGCAGCAGGGCTCCGGCGGCCTGGACCGCGAGCCAGGGACGAACATGTCCGCGCGGCAGGAACGCAGTCGCCGCCAGTAGCCACATATCGAACGGTAACCAGATCCGTTCGGTTTCCGCCTTGCTCAGGCCACTGAGATCGGCAGCGGTGACCGCGCATACGGCGGCCGCGACCACCAGCGCGGCCGGGTCGAGGGTACGTAACCGCGCCGGGGCCAGCGTCCGCGGCAGGGCGGCGGCCGTCGCGAGCCCCACCGCGCAGACCGTGGCCGCGAGATTGCCCCACCACCAGTAGCCGAAGGGACGCGTGGCGGCGATCCCCTGGTAGTACCGCTCGACTACCAGATGGTAGCCGTCGAACCACCAGAAACCGGCGGCCGCGAATCCGGCCACGACGACGAGCGCGCCCAGCAGAGCGGGTAACAGCGGACGGACGGATCGAGCTCCGATCAGTACCGCTGCGGCGATGAGGCCCATCAGGATCAGGCCGTAGTTGAGGAAGATCCCGAATCCGAACAGCACTCCGGACGCGAACGCGACCGGTGCCGCCGCTCGGCGCGCCACCGGGGGAACGGGTCCCGGGTCCGGCAGCCGGCCGGGTGATGGGGCGGTGCCCCCGGTCCGGCGTCGCGGATCGTGCACCACGGTGGTCTTCCGGTATGCCGGCGCGGTTCCGGCGGGATAAGTGGATCCGCTGCCCGCGGCGACCGCGAGCAGCGCTACCGCCCAGGCCGTCACACCGGCGAAAAAGGCGTCGGCGGAGACCGCGACCCAGATCGCCGCGGGGGCCAGCACCAGGAAGGGTAGTGCGGACCGGGCGCGTTTTTCGGCCCCGAGGGCGCGCAATGCGACCGCGACCGCGATCGGTGCGCCGCATCCGGCCAGCACGCAGACGATCCCGGCCCAGGTGGGGCCCGCGAGGCCGATCCGGTCGAGCAGCACGAAGAACAACAGGGCACCGGGTGGATGACCTGATACATGCGTGGTCCAGGAATCCGGTTGTCCGTCGACGATCCGGTCGGCGAACGAGCGCAGCGCGGCCGGGATATCGGTGACGCCGGGTACTTCGGCGAGATACTCGTGGCCGTCCGCGAGCCGCGCCGTGAACCCCCGCCGCCAACCGTCCACCAGCGCCAGCGCGAATGCCCACAGCACCGCAGTGAGATAGCCGACGGTGAGCAGCCGCCGCCAGGACAGCCGGTCGGCCAGGGCCGGGCCCACTGCGATCACCGCCGCGGCGAGGGCCGCAGCGGGGACAGTGCCCCAGCCGATATGCGGTGACCAGTGGCCGAAAATCGGGGCCGCGGCGGCGAACAGGCTGCGCCGCCAGGGTTCGCCGGCCAGTTGCGGGACGGTGAACGCCGACACCACGAGGATCGCGGCGGCCGTGGCCCCGAGCAGTTCGCCCCGGATCCTGCTGCGGGGCGCGGTGATCTCGATCGACTCCGGCACAGAGGACACCCTAGGCCGATCTGCCTCCGGCAAAGCGCATTCACCAGGTGATCGGACACGGCGTCATGCTTTTGTCACAGGTTTTACGCTGTTTCGGGCATAGCGTGGCACCCATGCCGACAGAGCACCGCGAACCGGCCGGCGTCACCGTGGTGATCCCGTGCCGGAACGAAGCCGAAGCGTTGCCGGTGGTTCTGGCCGCGCTACCGGCCGGATATCAGCCGATCGTGGTCGACAACGGATCGACCGACGACACCGCCGCCGTCGCGGCCGGGCACGGGGCCCTGGTGGTCGTGGAACCGCGGCCCGGCTACGGGTCCGCGGTCCAGGCCGGTATCGCCGCCGCCCGGACCGAACTGGTCGCGGTGCTGGACGGGGACGGATCGATGGACCCGGGCGAATTGCCCCTGCTGGTGGCCGAGATCCGGGCCGGTGCCGATCTCGCGGTCGGCCGGCGGCGCCCGGTGAGTGGCGGAATCTGGCCGTGGCACACCCGGCTCGGCAATCGTGTCGTCGCGCGCCGATTGCGCCGGCGGTACGGACTACCGGTGCACGATATCGGTGCGATGCGCGTCGCGGACCGGCAGCGGCTGGAATCGCTTGGGCGGTTGCACGATCGGTTCGGCTACCCGCTGGAGTTGCTCGTCCGGGCCGCCGCCGCGCACTGGGATGTCCGGGAGGTCGATATCAGCTACCGCGCCCGGGCCGGCGGGCGTTCGAAGGTATCGGGGTCGGCACGTGGCTCGTTGCGGGCCACTCGCGATTTCCTGGCGGTCCTGCGATGAGCCGGGCGATGGAACCGCCCGCCGACGGCCGCGCGGATATCGGACCGCTGCCGGTGGCGCTGCTGGTGGTCGCCAAGGCACCGGTCGCCGGGTACGCCAAGACCAGGCTGACCCCGCCGCTGACGCCGGTGCAGGCGGCCCGGCTGGCCGCCGCCGCACTGCTGGACACCCTCGACACCGTCGGCGCGTGTCCGGTCGCCCACCGCGCGGTCGCGTTCACCGGCGATCCGGCCGCCGCGGAATTCGGCGGTGAGATAGCGGCGAAACTGGCGGAATTCGAGGTGATCGCACAGCGCGGCCCGGATTTCGCGGTACGGCTGGCGAACGCGCACGCCGATCTCGCCCGCACGGGTCTGCCGGTGTTCCAGATCGGAATGGACACCCCGCAGGTGAGTACCCGGGTGCTCACCGCGGCGGCCCGGGCACTGGCCGCGGGGTCCGAGGTATTGCTCGGTCCGGCCACCGACGGCGGCTGGTGGGGGCTGGGCCTGCCCGATCCGCGAGCCACCCGGCTGCTCGCGGAGATACCCATGTCGACCACGCGCACCGGTGACGCCACCCGGGCGATCCTGCGCGCGAACGGGTACCGGGTGGCCGCGCTGCCCACGCTCACCGATGTCGACCACTACGCGGATGCCCTGCGGGTCGCCGCCGACTGCTCCGGGCGATTCGCCGCGGCGGTGGCGGCTCTCGACGCGCCGCGAGTCGCGCGGTGATCGGCCGGTTCGATCCCGCGCTGACCGGTCGCGACTGCTGGATCCGTTCGGCCGACGGCGATCGCACCCGCTTACCGACCCGCCGCTGGCTCGGTGGCACCCGGGTCACCGCCGCCGACCGGCATGCCGACTCGGCCCTGGTCGGTTGCTGTGACGGGCCGACGGTCGATCTGGGCTGCGGGCCGGGCCGCCTGGTCGACGCGCTGTGCCGGCGCGGGGTCGTGGCGCTCGGCGTGGATATCTCACCCACCGCGATCGCGGTCACCCGGCATCGTGGCGCCCCGGCCGTGGCCCGCGATATCTTCGGCCCGCTGCCGGGTGACGGCCGCTGGCACTACGCACTGCTCGCGGACGGCAATATCGGTATCGGCGGCGACCCGCACCGCATCCTGCGCCGGGTTTCCGGACTGCTCCGGCCGGGCGGTCTGGCGGTCGTCGAATTCTCGGGTCCCGGGACAGGTATCAATATCCGGCAGATCCGGCTCGAAACCCGCACCGAGGCCGGGGACTGGTTTCCCTGGGCCGAGGCGGGTATCGATCACGCCGCCCGGCTGGCCGACGAGACGGGATTCCATCTGTTGACCACCGCCGATATCTCAGGACGTCATATTGCCTGGTTACGCAGTGGTGCGCCCCGCTGAACCGGCGGGATCAGGTGGGGGCGAAGCACCGTCGGTAGAGGGCGCGCATCTCCTGTTCGAATTCGGGCACCGGGCCCTGCGCGACCACCCCGGGCACGATCTGCGTGATCGGCAGCGAGGCCACCGGCGTCGGTGGTACGCCCCATTCGCGCAGCCATCCGGTGAGTTGACCGGTCGAGGTGGCGAACACGATACGGCCGAGCCCCACCCAGCCGTGCGCCGCCGAACACATCGGGCAGTGCTCACCCGAGGTGTACACGGTCGCCGCCGCGCGGTCGGCCGGGCTCAGGTGGGCGGCCGCCCAGCGGCAGATCTCGAATTCCGGGTGCCGGGTGGCATCGCCGCCGGCGACCCGGTTGCGGTCCTCGAACAGCACCTCGCCCGACCCGGCGACCAGTAGCGAGCCGAACGGCTGATCGCCCGCGGCCAGCGCCTCGCGGGCGAGATCGACACAGCGGCGCAGATGATCCACATCGTCGGCGGAAATCGTCATGGGCTCATCCTCGCCGATATCGGCCCGGATGTCCGGTGCGACGCCGGGCGATCTGCCCTCGGTACGGGTACCGGCCGGTCGCAGGGGGCGACCGGCCGATATCACCGGGCGGATCAGCCCGCGGCCGGCACGGGAGAAGGGGTGGTCTCCGTGACGGCCGGGTTTGGTGTCACCGAGGTACTGTCCGCCGCGGCCCGGGTGGGTACGGGGCGGGTGGTCGCGGACACCGGCGGCGCGCTCGTTTCGGGGGCTGCGGGGGCAGTGCCGGTTTCGGTGGGCTCCGCGCCGGGGCGCTGCTGCTCCGTCGGGGTCAGCGTGGCCGGCGGTGCGGTGGTGGTATCGGTCGTCGACGGTACCGTCGTCGGCGCCGGCGCGGTGGTCGACGATCCGGTCGCGGGCTCCGTGGTCACCGGGGTCGTCGGAGCCGCGGTCGCCGCGGTACTCGTCGGAGCGGTCGTGGTCTCGGCCGCCGCGCGATAGGCGTCGTCCAGATCCGCGGGCGTGGGCGCCGATTTCGTGTTCACCGGTTCGCCGGCCTGGGCCTGCTTGGCCAGATGGGTGAGCCAGGCTGCCGCGTACTCCGCGGAGGTCAGCGTTTTGCCGCTACCGGGGTCGGCGTCGCGCCAGTAGTCGAAGTGGTGGCCGGTGGCGTTGGGCCCGAGCGTGAGGTTGTACGGGTCGGACAGGATCACCGGGATGGTGTTCTGGTTGGTGACGATCAACCCGACGATCTCGTTGAGGACCTTCTGCGGCAGATAGGCCAGCGGGGACATCTGATCGGTCGAGATGGAATCGGCGGGGGTGGGCGCCGCAGTGGTGGCTTCCCCGGGCTTGTAGGCGGGGTCCGAGACCCGCAGCAGCACCTCGAGGAAGGTTTCGTCACTGGCCATCCAGTTCGGCTGCGACTGGATATCGGCGAGGGCCAGCAGTGCGACCCGGCTGAGGACTACCGCGACATCCTGGCCGGTGGCCGGGGTGAGGCCCTCCCGTTCGAGGGCGTCGACGTTCATCTG
>JABFXT010000184.1 GCA_013361595.1 Nocardia sp.
ACAGCCAGACCGACGCCCTCGTGAACGGATGTCCGCGGAGCCCGGCCCATTTGGGTTCGTGGTGACCCACCCGCTGCGCAATACATTTCCGGGCCGACGTACCGGATCAGGCGAAATGGGATTTGTAGATTTGGCCGTGCACGCCGACGGTGCGGTCCACCACCTGGGACACGGTGAAATCCGCCGCCGCGGATAGGTATGCGTAGGCGGTGGCGCGGTCCATCCCCTTCGCCTCCTCGAGAAAATCGAGTGCGTAGACGACCGCACGGCGCATGGCGATGTTCAGATCGCTGGACTGCCCGTTCTGCGAACCGTCCGGGTCGGAGAGACCGATGGGGATCCAGGCCTCGTCGGTTTCCCCGAACGGGTACCGGTAGGCGACCTCGGGCGCGTCCCCGGAACCAGGCTTGCAGACGGTGAGGCGGAACGCGCCGCGCAGCGAACCTTCCATCGCGGTCAGCGCGGCCTCGCCGTCGCCCATGGCCATATGTGGGTCGCCGACATAGAACAGAGCGCCCTCGGCGAAAACAGGCAGGTAGAAGGCCGAACCTGCGCCGAGGAGCCGGATATCGATATTGCCGCCACCGCGCGTGGGCGGAATCGAATTGGCGGAAGCCGCTTTCGGGTCCGAATCCGGTGCGAAGGCCACGCCCATCATGCCCATAAAAGGCCGCAGCGGGAACCGGACCTTCGCTGCCCCGAAGGGCATGACGCCCAGGCCCTCTTCGATGGCCGTGAAGGTGGAGACATTGCCGTGATCGCGCGGATCGCCGGTGGGCCGCGGGTCGGTGGCCACCGGCGGCATCACCTCGTCGAGCGAGATCCCGGCCGGTGCCTCGCCGTTGGCAGTCCGGGCCAATGCGCCCTTGCCGTGCCGGCTCGATACGACCCCGTAGGGCACCCGGGGGACCGCGCCGAGGGTCTCGATCTTCAGCACATCTCCCGGCTGTGCACCCTCCACGAACACGGGGCCGGTGACGATATGCGGGCCGTCCTTGTCGAAATCGCGGCGTGTGCGGTCGTAGCCCTCGGCGATGGCGATCGCGTCGGCGAGCACATCACCTTTCGCGACCCCTTTCGCACCGAAGTACTCCACCGGATCGCGGCCCTGGTCCTCGAGGATTCCCTCGTGCGAGACGGCGTCTATGGTGACGATCTCGCCCGATGTCATCCGCAGGGCCGCTTTGCTGTGGATATTGGGCACATACCCTCAGAGCACCTGGTCCACCTCCGAGCGCAGATAGTGGTCACCGGGGATATCGCCCTGGCCGGGTTGCAGGATCGGCACACCGCCGCTGAACGAGAGCGCCGGCGTGGAAGCCGACACGGGGTTCGCGGGAGTGCCCGATGTGCAGGCGGTCGCGGTCGCCGCCGCGCCCACCGCCCCGACCGCCGCGGCCGCGCGGAGGAAACCCCGCCGGCCCAGACCGCGCACGAGGGTATCGGCTGCTTCGCGGGCGAGGGGATCGGTCATGGGTACCTCCGGTGCTGTCTGGGCGAGCGTCCGGAAGTTATCGAGACAACATTTCCTTTCTGTTTCTTATTCGTATCGAGGGCCGGTCAGCGCTGGACAGTGCCGCCGCCCGCGCCGAATCCGGCCGTTGATCGACGGCGGAGGTGCCCTCGCCCAGGGGCTCGCACGCTACATTCGTGGCATGCCGACGTCGAAGAATCCGCTCCGCCGGGTCGCGTGGCTCGTGCTCGGCCTGCTGTTCGCCGGTACGATTTCGGCGCCGGTCGCCGCGGCGGAACCGCCCGCCCGGATGGACACCTATGTCGAGGACCGGACAGGTGCGCTCGGCACCGGCGACACCGACCGGGTGCGGGCGGCCGTCGAAACTCTCTACGCCGACCGACACGTGCGTCTCTGGGTCGTCTACGTAGGCGATTTCGCCGGTGACAGTCCCCAGGACTGGGCCGCGCAGACCGCGCGGTTATCCGGATTCGGCGACCGGGACCTGCTGCTCGCGGTCGCCACCGGCGATCGCGCGTACGCCTTCGACGGTGAACTGCCGAGCGGCGTGAGCGAATCCGAACTCGACCGGATCCTCGTCGACGACGTCGAACCGGCTCTACGCGACAGCCGATGGGCCGATGCGGGTGTGGCCGCGGCGCGGGGTATCGACTCCGCGGTGAGCGGTGGCGGGGTGCGTCTCGGGCCGGTGCTGGTGATCGGCGCGCTGATCGTGCTCGCGCTGGCGGGTCTGCTCCTGTACCAGCGCTACCGGCGGCGGGCGCGTGATCGGGCCGAGCTCGAGCAGGCCCGGGTGACCGACCCCACCGACCCCGCGGCCCTCGCCGCGCTACCGCTGGAGGCGCTGCACGGCCGCTCGCGTGAGCTGCTCGTGGAGATCGACAACGCGGTCCGGACCAGCACCGAGGAACTGGACCTCGCCCTGGGGGAATTCGGTGAAACAGCCGTGCTGCCCTTCCGTACCGCACTGGACAATGCGAAGGCCGCCGCCGCGAAAGCCTTCACGATCCGGCAACGTCTCGACGACGCCGTACCGGAAACACCCGACGAACAGCGCACGCTGCTGATCGACCTGATCACCACCGCCGGACACGCCGATCGCGAACTCGACGCCCGCGTCACCGAATTCGACGGTATGCGCGATCTGCTCATCAACGCGCCGTCGCGGCTCGACGCCCTGACCCGCGATATCGTCGATCTCACCGGTCGGATCCCGGCCGCGGACACCGAACTGGCCCGGCTGACGGGTACCTACACGGCCAGTGTGCTCGAACCCATCCGCGACAACGTCACCATGGCGCGGGAGCGCATCACCTTCGCCGACGAATGTATCGGTGAGGGACGCCGGGAACTCGGGAAACCCGTGGGTGAGCAGGGTGGCGCGGTCGCCGATATCCGGGCTGCCGAAAGTGCGATCGGGCAGGCCCGCACGCTGCTCGACGCCGTCACCGGGGCGGCGGCGAATATCCAGCAGGCCCGGGCCGGTCTGCCCGCCGCATTGGACGAACTGCGTACCGACCTCGATACCGCCGCCGATCTCACCGAACACGGCGGCCCGCGACTCGCCGCGGCCGTCGCCGCCGCACGGACCCTACTGGACAGCGCGGCGACCGCCGCCGAAACCGACCCGCTGAGCGTTTTCCACGATGCGGTGGCCGCCGACGGTGACCTGGACCGTGCGCTGGCCGCGGCCGGCGATCGCAAACTGGCCGCCGAGGATCTGGCGCGCCGCCTGGACCAGGCTCTCGGGGACGCGGCTGCCCGGGTCCGGATGGCCACCGATTTCGTCAGTACCCGGCGCGGTGCGGTAGACGCCGTGCCGCGTACACGGCTGTCGGAAGCTCAGCGTCACCTCGACGAGGCGGTGCGGCTGCGCACCGCGGACCCGGCCGCGGCTCTCGATCATGCCCGTTCTGCGGCGGATCTGGGCGGCCGTGCCCTCCAGGAAGCACAGGCCGGCGTACGGACATGGGAGGTCGGCCGGCCGTCGGCGGGTGGCGCGCAGGCGGGTGCGATCCTGGGCGGCATCCTGATCGACAGCATGCTGCGTGGCGGCATGGGCGGCGGCATGGGCGGAAGACCCCGCCGCCACGGCGGCTACCGGGCCGGGTCCTTCGGTGGGTCGGGCGGTTCCCGGCGGATCAGTCGTGGTGGCCGCTTCTGATCTCAGCTGCCGGACAACCGGCTGACGGTGGGAATGAAGCGGTGCAGCAGGGCCGCTTCCGTCTCCGGGTCGGTGGGCCACAGCAGCAGTTGGAGTACGGAGCGGATGAGCCAGGTGGCGGCCAGGGGGTCCTCGCGCGGGAACCCGACCAGATCGGCGGCGACCCTGATCAGAGCCGGAGATTCGGCGAAGGTCACCACGGCGCGGGGGCCGTGCTGGGAAGCCAGGAACGCCATGACGACCGGATCGGCGCGGATCTCGCTGAGCGCGACGGTGAGCGCCGTGTGGATGCGGTCGGCGCCTGTGCGGTCGGTGACGGCGGCGTGGACGCGGTCGGTGATGTGGGTGGCGGCCCGGGTGAGGACGGTTTCGCGCAGCTGGGTCCGGCCGCCGGTGTGCCGGTAGACGGTGGCGCGGGAGCAATGCGCGTGCCGGGCCACGGAGTCGACGTCGAGCCGGTCGAAGCCGTGGCGCGCGATGAGGTCGGCCGCCGCAGCGTAGATGTGGTCGGCTGCCGTGTCGTGCCGGGTGGCGCCCAGCAGCCAGTCCCAGTCTCTGCCCATCGTCTCAGTATGAGACGAAGGCAAGGCGAATTTGTCGGTATCTGTGCAGTTGGCTCTATCCATATGAGACAAGTGGACGCTTCGATGACCGGTTGCGTGTATCGACATCGGTCGCAGGCCTTGTTCCGGGGTGGTCGTGGCGGTCAGCGTGGAGTTCATGCACGAACTGGGCGATCCGTATCCGTTCTACGAACGATTGCGTCGCGAGGACCCGGTCCACCGGGTGGGTGACTCGCGATTCCATCTCGTGGCGACCTGGGATCTGGTGACCGAAGCGGCAACCCGGACCGACGATTTCTCCTCGAATCTGACCGAGACGATGATGATCCACCCCGACGGTGCGGTCACCGGGATCGCGCTCGCTCCTTTCGGCGACGCCGGGCACGTGCTCGCGACCGGTGACGATCCCGCCCATCGAGCGCATCGCAAACTGACGCTTCCCGCGCTGACCGCGGCCCGGGTCCTAGCGCTGGAACCTTTCGTCACGGCGACACTGGAGCAGGCGTGGACCGGCGGCGACCGCATCGACTGGGTCGCGGCGGTGGCACATCGGCTGCCGACGGCGGTGGTGGCTCGGCTGTTGGGTCTGTCCGACTGTGATCCCGCCACCTTGCTCTCGTGGACCTTCGCGGCCACCCAGCTGCTCGACGGAGTGGTGAGCGCCGATCAGGTCGCGGCGGCGACCGTCGCGGCCACCGAGATGGCCGGTTATCTGGCCGAATGTCTGGTCCGGGCCCTCGGCCGTCCGGAACCGGGCGTTCTCGGTGACCTGGCGCGGGCCGTGGCCGAGGGAACGGTATCGACCGGTACGGCGGTACTGATGTTGGTGCAATTGGTCGCCGCCGGTGGCGAATCCACTGCGGCGCTGCTCGGGACCGCAGCCCGGGTGCTCGCCACACGCCCGGACCTCGCCGCCGCATTACGCGCCGATCCGGAGCTGATCCCAGTTTTCGTCGACGAAGTCCTCCGGCTGGAATCGCCCTTCCGCGGGCACTACCGCCATGTCGTGGCGGATACCGCCCTCGGTGGTGTCGAGCTCCCGGCCGGGTCGCATCTGTATCTGCTGTGGGGGTCGGCCAATCGCGATCCGGCCGTATTCGACGATCCGGACGAGTTCCGGTTGGACCGCCGCCGCAGTCATCTCGCCTTCGGCCGGGGTATCCACTTCTGCGTGGGTGCCGCGCTGGCCCGGCTCGAGGCCCGCGCGGCCATCGGCATGCTGCTACGCGAGACCCGGGACTTCACCGCCGTCGATCCCGAACCCGACTGGGTGCCGAGCCATCTGGTGCGCCGGCTCACCCGTCTCGACCTTGCGATAACTCCCGCTCGTCCGGGCGCGCTGGGCGGGACCCGCGGCCGGTACCCCGGATTGTGAACGGAGAAGCCAGTTGTCGACCATCGAGGTGATCACCGAACCCGGCTCCGGATGGACCTGGGCCCAGCGACGGACGCTCATCGTGACCTGCCCCGCGGTGGCCCTGGTGATCGCTTCCATGGCCGCGCTCTACAGTGCGCTGCCGCAGGTCGCCGTGGCGACCGGCGCCGACCGGACCGAGTCGGCGTGGATCGTGGACGGGTACACCCTCGCGCTGGCCTGCCTGGTGTTACCTGCCGGTGCGCTCGGCGACCGCTATGGTCGCCGCCTGCTCTTGCTGATCGGGCTCGCGGTGTTCGCTGTCGCTTCGGTACTACCGCTTTTCACCGCACAGGTCGAAGTTCTCATCGCAGCCCGCGCCCTGGCCGGAGTTGGCGCCGCGCTGGTCATGCCCTCGACCCTGTCGCTGATCACCGCCGGTTTTCCCGCCGGCACAGCGAGCCGGGCGATCGGGGTATGGGCCGGGTTCGCCGGTAGCGGAGGGCTGCTGGGGCTGGCCGGGGCCGGACTGTTGCTGCGCTGGTGGTCCTGGCAGTCGGTGTTCGCCGGTCTGGCGATCGCAGCGGCATTGTTGTTCGCGGCGGGATTCGTGCTC
>JABFXT010000378.1 GCA_013361595.1 Nocardia sp.
AGCAGGCCACCGACTACGAGGCCGCCGGATCGGTACACGAGATCGCCGCCCAGTCGATGGCGACCGAGGATCCCGCGGCAGCCAACACCGCCTCACCCCAGATGCTCGGCGGCAACGCCCCGGCCGATACCAGCCGGTTCGGCGAAATGCTGGCCAACGGCGCCCAATTCGCCGAAGATCTCGCCCAGGCGGAGGAAGCCAAGTTCCGCCCACTGTTCTCGAAATTCGCCAGTGGCACCTACACCTCGAGTTTCGGCGCCCGCTGGGGCGTCCAGCATCTCGGAATCGATGTGGCCGCGCCCATCGGAACCCCGATCTACGCGGTGGCCGATGGTGAGGTCATCGATGCCGGGCCCGCCTCGGGCTTCGGCATGTGGGTCCGGCTGAAGCACGCCGACGGCACCGTCACCGTGTACGGCCATGTCGACACCACCACCGTCTCGACGGGTGAGTACGTGTTCGCCGGCGATCAGATCGCCACCGTCGGCAACCGCGGGTTCTCCACCGGCCCGCACTGCCACTTCGAGGTGTGGCTCAACGGCAGCGACAAGATCGATCCGGTACCGTGGCTCGCCACCCGCGGGATCGGTCTCACCGGCAGCGGCGACTGACCGGATCTCCACCACTCGTTCGATATACGCGACCCTCGGCCGGAATCCGCCGAGGGTCGTTTCACGGTGCGGCCACGATCGCCAGTCCGACCAACGCGATCACCTTGGCTGATTCCAGCCCGATGTACCAGTAGTGCGCCCGGGACCGGGGCAGTTCCTCCCCCGCGAGTACGCGATCCGAGCGACGCGACAGCGGCGGCCGCACCGCGGCCAGCTGGACGACCAGGATCACCACCGCGACTGCCAGCCACCCCCATACCGCGCCGGCTGGTGTGAGAACGACGGCCGCCACCGACAGCACAACCGCGAGTACCGCCTCCACGGTATTGAGCGCCCGGAACACCAACCGCCCGATACCCAGCCCGAGTTCGGTGGTGACCCCGGGCGCACGGAATTTCAGCGGCGCTTCCAGGAACGAGATGGCCAGCACCATACCGAGCCAGAGCATCGGCAGGAACCACATCAGATGTTGCGCGACAGACTGCACGATCGGAACCTACCGCGCCGCCGGACCCCGCGGGTGCGCTAGAGCTTGGTCAGCGTCTGACTGAACTTCGGAATGAGCCGGATGGTGCCGCTGGATCCGAAATCGATCGTCACGCTGGCCATATCGCCGATCCCGTCGGCGGCGACCACCCGGCCGAGACCGTACTTGTCGTCGCTGACCCGATCGCCCACCGCCAGCACCAGACCGACATTGTTCCGGGACACCCGGCGCTGGGCGGGGCGTCCCTCCCCGATACCGGGCCGGGGCTCCCGGGACTGTGGCCAGCCACCGGTCCAGTCCTCACCTGCCGACTCGGTGCCGCGACGACGACCCTACTGCGTGGGAGCAGAGGGACGTTTGGGTTCCAGCCGTTTCCAATCGATCAGATGATCGGGAACCTCCTGCAGAAACCGGGACTCCGGGTTGAAAACCGGTTGCCCCCACGCGGAGCGGACCACCGCCCGGGTGAGGTAGAGCCGGCGCCGGGCCCGAGTGATACCCACATAGGCGAGCCGCCGCTCCTCGGCCAGTTCGGCGGGATCGCCGAGGGCACGTAGATGCGGGAACTGACCGTCTTCCCAACCGGTGACGAAAACCACCGGGAACTCCAGCCCCTTGGCGGTGTGCAGGGTCATCATGGTGACCATGCCCGAGCCCTCCTCGGGTATCTGGTCGGCATCGGCCACCAGCGATACCCGTTCCAGGAATGCGGCCAGTGAACCGGGCTCGGGCTCGCCCTCACCGGTTTCCGGGACCAGACCCTCCGCCGCCGCGGCTTCGAGCGCGTTACGGGCCTCGGAACTGAATTCCCTGGCGACGCTCACCAGTTCGTTCAGATTGTCCAGCCGCGCACCGTCCTGCGGATCGTCGGAAGCCTCCAGCTCCGCCCGGTAACCCGTGCGGTCCAGCACCGCCTCGACCACCGCACCCACATCCGGGAAGTCGACCTCGTCCATTTCGCCCGCGGCCCGGATCTGTTCGAGCAGGGCGACGAAACCCGCTATGGCGTTACGTGCCCGGGTGTTCAGCAGGGCGACTTCACCGGCGGCGGCATCGCGCAGCGCCTCGGCGAAACCGATCCCGCGCTGTTCGGCGTGCACGGCGACACAGGCCTCGGCACGGTCCCCGATACCGCGGCGCGGGGTGTTGAGGATCCGGCGCAGGGAGACCGCATCGTCGGGATTCTCCAGCACGCGCAGGTAGGCGACGATATCGCGGACCTCTTTGCGCTCGTAGAACCGGACTCCGCCGACCACCTTGTAGGGCAGGCCCATCCGGATGAAGATCTCCTCCAGCGCCCGGGAGTTGTTGTTGGTGCGGTAGAACACCGCGATATCGGAGTAGGCGATCTGCTCCTCGTCCACCAGCCGATCGATCTCGCGGGCGACGAAAGCCGCCTCGTCGTGTTCGTTGTCGGCGACATAACCGGTGATGAGTTCGCCCTCACCGGCATCGGTCCACAACCGCTTGTCGCGCCGGTTGCTGTTGCGCGCGATCACCGAGTTGGCCGCGGACAGGATGTTCTGGGTGGACCGGTAGTTCTGTTCCAGCAGAATCGTCTCGGCATCGGGGAAATCGCGCTCGAATTCCTCGATATTGCGAATGGTGGCGCCGCGGAAGGCGTAGATGGACTGATCGGCGTCACCGACCACGCAGAGCTCGCTGGGCGGCACGGCGTGCGGATCCGGTTCCGGATCGTCCGCGGCGGCCGCCGCACCGGCGTCGGTCTCGGCCGCTTCACCGGTCGAGTCAGGGCTCGCGGTGTGGTGCCCGACGAGTTCGCGCACCAGCACGTACTGCGCGTGGTTGGTGTCCTGGTACTCGTCGACCAGGACATGCCGGAACCGGCGGCGGTAGTACTCGGCGACCTCGGGATGCCGCTGCAACAGCGCGACCGTCTCACCGATGAGATCGTCGAAGTCCAGTGCGTTGGCCGTGCGCAGCCGCCGCTGGTATTCGGTGTAGACACGGGCGACGACGCGCGGTAGTTCGGCTTCCTCGAAACCGGCGTCGCTGCTCGCCTGTTCGGGACCGACGAGTTCGTTCTTCAGGTTGGAGATGGCGGTCGCGAGCAGTCGCGGCGTGTACTTCTTGGTGTCCAGTTCCAGATCCCGGCCGATCATGGTGAGCAGCCGCCGGGAATCGTCGGCGTCGTAGATGGAGAAATTCGAGTTCAGGCCGGCCAGCAGCGCCGATTGGGTACGCAGGATGCGCACACAACTGGAATGGAAGGTCGACACCCACATACTCGCGGCCCGGGGACCGACCAGCTCGATGACCCGTTCCCGCATCTCGGCGGCGGCCTTGTTGGTGAAGGTGATCGCCAGGATCTGGCCGGGTGTGGCACCGCGAGCGGCCAGCAGATACGCGATCCGGCGGGTCAGTACCGCGGTCTTGCCCGACCCCGCCCCCGCCACGATCAGTAGCGGCGGTCCGGTGTGCAGGACCGCGGCACGCTGCTGCGGATTGAGGCCCTCGAGCAGTTGCTCCGCCTCCTCGGCCCGGCGCTGCGCGGTATCGGTACGCCGCTGCGTCTGTTCGGCCTGTACCCGCCGCTGCAACGCGGCCAGCCCGCTCGACGCGCCACCGGACTCACGACCGCCGGGATCCGCCGCGCCACGATTACCGGAAAGTTCCAGGCCCGGCAGGGTCACGGCCTCGGCCGCGCCGGGCTCCGGTGAGCCGGCGCCGGTGGTGGCCCGCGAATTGTGCGAATCCGAACGAAGTGCTGCCCCGGTGGTGTCCATCGTCTGTTCACGCTACCGCCGCGACCCGACACGATCGAACACTCGGCCGAATTCGGTCCCGCGCGTGCGCCGCGTAACACCGATATCCCCAGCAGTGAGCGTTTTGCATACCTCGGTTACCGTGGCAAACTGGCAATATGGTTTGCCCTTCAGCGAAACATCCGCGCCGGTTGTGTGGACAGCGGGGCCGCAGACCGGGCACCTGAGGCCCCATCGGGGCAGGTTGAGGGGGAACGGCACTACCAGGACCCGCCGGGTCTTTTTCACGGTGGAAGAGCTCTGGACCGGTAACACGAAGCGCCGCGGCGCCGATCCAGGTTCTGACACGAGGAGATGAGAAATGAGCAACCCCGCTACGGCGACCGGGTCGGGTTCGACAACCGACACGGACTCGGAGCTCCCTCGGACCGAAGCCGAGATCGAGAAACTCCGTAAGGAGATCGACCGGCTGGATGCGGAGATCCTCACGGCGATCAAGCGCCGGACGGAGATCTCGCGGGTGATCGGACGCACCCGAATGGCCTCCGGGGGCACCCGGCTGGTACACAGCCGGGAAATGAAAGTGCTGGAACGTTTCAGCGAACTGGGTCAGGAAGGTCACACTCTGGCAATGCTGTTACTGCGACTCGGTCGCGGAAGGCTCGGCCGCTAGACCCCTAAACCGACGCGACGGCCCGCAGACCGCCGCAACCTCGCGAACCGCCCCGGGTGACTATGCCCCAGGGCGGTTCGTACTGTCGGTCACGTCATAGCGATGTATTTGGTCGACAGATACTCCTCGATACCCTCGGTACCGCCCTCCCGGCCGAAACCGGACGCCTTCACCCCGCCGAACGGCGCCGCCGGATCCGAGATCACCCCCCGGTTCACCCCGACCATCCCGCTCTCCAGTCCCTCGGCCACCCGCAGGGCGCGGTCCAGATCCCGGGTGTAGATATAGCTCACCAGACCGAACTCGGTGTCATTGGCGGCGGCCAAGCCCTCCTCGTCGGTGTCGAAGGCCACGATCGGCGCCACCGGCCCGAAGACCTCCTCGCGCAGAATCCGCGCCCGCGCGGGAATATCGGTCAGCACGGTCGCCGGATAGAACCAGCCCGGGCCACCCGGAGCCTTTCCGCCGACCCGGACCGACGCGCCCGCGGTCACCGCGTCCTCGACCAGCTCGGACACGGTGTTCAACTGCTGCTCGTCGACGAGCGGTCCGAGCGTGGTGTCCGGGTCGGTCCCGGGCCCCAGCTTCACCTGGGCGTTGATCGCCGCCACGAACTTCTCGGTGAACTCCTCGACCACCCCGCGCTGCACATGGAACCGGTTGGCCGCCGTGCACGCCTCGCCGCCGTTGCGCAGCTTCGCCAGCATGGCGCCCTCGACCGCCGCATCGATATCGGCGTCGTCGAACACCACGAACGGCGCGTTCCCGCCGAGTTCCATCGAGGTACGCAACAGCCCCGACGCCGATTTCTCCACCAGGGTCCGGCCCACCTCGGTGGTGCCGGTGAAGGTGAGCTTGCGCAGCCGGGGATCGTCGAGCAGCGGCTGGGTGAGCGCACCGGACCGGCGCGAGGTGATCACCGACAACACGCCGTCGGGCAGCCCGGCCTCGGCACACAACTTCGCCAGCAGCAGCATGGTGAGCGGCGTCGCCGAGGCGGGCTTGACGATCATGGTGCAGCCCGCCGCCAGCGCGGGACCGATCTTGCGGGTGCCCATGGCCAGCGGAAAGTTCCACGGGGTGATCGCCAGGCAGGGGCCGACCGGCTGTTTGTGCACCAGAATCCGCCCGGTCCCCGAGGGGGCGTGCAGATAGCGGCCGTGGATCCGCGCGGCCTCCTCGCTGAACCAGCGGAAGAACTCCGCGCCGTACCGCACCTCGTTACGGCTCTCCGGTAGCGCCTTACCCATCTCCAGCGTCATCAGCAGCGCGAATTCCTCCGCCCGCGCGGTGATGCGCTCGAACACCGCACGCAGGATCTCCCCGCGCTCACGAGCCGGCGTCGCCGCCCAGCCCGCCTGGGCCGCCGACGCGGCATCCAGGGCCCGTACCGCGTCTTCCGGCGCCCCGTCCGCCACCTCCGCGAGAACCGCACCGGTCGCCGGGTTGTGCACCGCGAAGGTGCCACCACCCGTGGCGTCGACGGGCCCGCCGATCCACAGTTGCTTCGGTACAGAGGCGAGTACTTCGGTTTCGGAAGCCATCATGTCAGCCTAGGCTGTGTTTGTTGCGCCGCCTTCGGCGTCGCGGGCGGGGCCCTATTAACCCCGGTTCTTCACTCCTGCGCTCCTCCGCTTCGCTCCCCCGCTCC
>JABFXT010000148.1 GCA_013361595.1 Nocardia sp.
GCCCGTATTCCCGAGGGCGAGCTGATCTCCCTGCTGCAGGGCTACGGCTACGAGCCGCTGATCGTCGCCGGCGACGATCCCGCCCGAGTGCACCAGGACATGGCCGCGGCCGTGGACGCCTGCCTGGAGCGGATCGCACAGATCCAGCGTGCCGCGCGGGACGGCAGCGACACCACACGGCCGCATTGGCCGATGATCGTATTGCGCACCCCGAAGGGCTGGACCGGGCCGCCGATCGTGGACGGTGAACCGGTCGAGGGCACCTTCCGGGCACATCAGGTGCCGTTACCGGCCGCCCGCGACAACGCGGCGCATCGGGCCGTACTCGAAGAATGGCTGCGTTCCTACCGGCCCGAGGAATTGTTCGACGAATCCGGCGCCCCGGTATCGGAACTGTGCCACCTGGTCCCGGCCGGCGGGCGGCGGATGAGCGCGAACCCGGTGGCCAACGGTGGCGCGCTGGTACGCGATCTGCGACTGCCGGACTGGCGGGGACACGCGGTGGACGTCCCCGGCCCCGGTGCCACCGCGCACGAGGCGACCAGGGTGCTGGGCGGCTGGCTGCGCGCGGTGACCGCGGACAATCCCGACAACTTCCTGACCTTCGCGCCCGACGAGCTGGCCAGCAATCGGTTGCAGGACATCCTGGAGGTCACCGGCCGGAATTGGCAGTCCGAGATCGGGGTCCACGACGAGAAACTGGATCGCTACGGCCGGGTGATCGAGGTGCTGTCCGAGCATATGTGCCAGGGCCTGCTCGAGGGTTATCTGCTGACCGGCCGGCACGGGGTTTTCACCTGCTACGAGGCGTTCGTGCACATCGTGGACGCCATGTTCAACCAGCACGCCAAATGGCTGGACGCGAGCGCGGCGGTACCGTGGCGGCAACCGCTGCCGAGCCTGAACTATCTGTTGTCCTCCCATGTGTGGCGTCAGGATCACAACGGTTTCACCCACCAGGACCCCGGCTTCCTCGATGTGGTGCTGAACAAGAAACCCGAGATCGTGCGGGTGTACCTGCCGCCGGACGCGAACACCCTGCTGTCGGTGTACGACCACTGTCTGCGCTCACGCCACTACGTGAACGTGGTGGTGGCCGGTAAACAGCCGCAACCCGATTGGCTGCCCGCCACCGAGGCGGCCCTGCACTGCGCGCGCGGTATCGGCATCTGGGACTGGGCCGGGCAGCGTGACGAGCCGGCCACCACCCCGGATGTGGTTCTCGCC
Source organism: Nocardia sp. (assembly GCA_013361595.1). GTDB lineage: Bacteria > Actinomycetota > Actinomycetes > Mycobacteriales > Mycobacteriaceae > Nocardia. The sequence goes on from JABFXT010000148.1 coordinate 1,228, forward strand.
TGCGCGGGCGATGTCCCGACCCTGGAAACTCTTGCCGCCGCGGCGATCCTGCGCGAAGAACTGCCGTGGCTGCGGGTGCGGGTGGTGAACGTGGTCGATCTGATGCGGTTGCTCCCGGCCGACGAACATCCGCACGGGCTACCGGACAGCGAATTCGACACCCTGTTCACCCGCGACTCCCCGGTGATCTTCGCCTTCCACGGCTATCCGTGGCTGATCCACCGGCTCACCTATCGCCGTACCAACCATTCGGGCATGCATGTGCGGGGGTACCGGGAACGCGGCACCACAACGACGCCCTTCGATATGGTCATGCTCAACGATCTCGACCGGTATCACCTGGTGATGGACGTGATCGATCGGGTACCGGCATTACGGCAGCAGGCGGCCGGGCTGCGCCAGCGCATGGTCGACGCCCGGCTGCGGGCCCGGACCTGGACAAGGGAACACGGTGCCGATATCCCCGAGGTCGCGAACTGGCGCTGGCCCGGCCGGTAGGTATCCGAGAGACGACCACGCCGGGATCCGGAGGTTCCGGCGCGGGGTGATCGCGCCGGCGTGAGCGAGCCCGGTACCGACGCGGCCGCGTTCGACCACGACCCCACAGCGGGGTCGCCACCCGCGTGCCCTACCGGTTCGGGACGGTTGCGGGCTCTTCTGTCGCCCGCCCCGATCCGCCCGGGCGTCGAGCGCCGTCAACCGGGCTATCTCCGGATCGGCTGCGGCCCCGGGTATCTGCGTACGGACAGTCCGCGCCCGCCACGCGACTGTGGTCCGGGCCTGCACCGGCCGTCGGCGCCACGGGGATACGCCCTGCGTATCGAGGCTCTGGATCGGCTTGTGACCGGGAGACCCCGGTCGCGGGGACGCGGGACGGTGTTCGCAGTGCCGTCCCTGGAGTCCGAAGCGCTCGCGCCCCGGCGGTAGGCCCACCCCGATACCGGACGGCCAAACTTTTCCCATCAATGGGAAATGCATGGACGCTTATTCAAACACTCGTGTACCGTACCGTTGCATAGCGGCACATAGAACTACGGACCCACATACATTGACTCACCGTAGACGTTCTAATGCCGGAACAGAACGGAGCACGCCATGACCATCGCCCGCAACTTCGGATTCGTGAAGAGAATCGCCGCCGCCGCTGTACTGGCCGGAGCGCTCGCCGCGATCCCCGCCACCGTCGCCCCGCAGCTGGCCTTCGCCGATACGCCCGGCCACAGCAGCCGTGACGATTCCCATCCGGGCAAGGGCAGCTACGGCGATACCCACGACCTCCCCAGCGACCCCAGCAACCGCAGCGAGCCGGTGCACGCGATCCCGGCCGAGCGCAGCTTCACCTATGACAACGACCAGGGCGGCTACCTCGACATCTGTGCCTACAAGCCGTACTACTACGCCTGCCGGTGATATCGGCGCCGCGCGGTCACTGTCCGTCGGGCAGGCGCGGCGTACGCCGCCGGTTCCGGGGACGGCCGGCGGCGGTAACGCGTTCGGCGTCCACCGCCCCGGCGAGGTGGACCGGAATATGATCCGGGATCTGCCGGCGGGAGCCGATCAGTAGCTTCTGCCGGATGCTGGCGACTTGCGCGTCCACCGTCCGCACCGAACTACCACGCCGCTGCGCGATGGCACTGTTCGGCCAGCCCGCGGCGGCCAGGATCGCGACCTCGCGTTCGGCCGGCGAGAGATTGTCCCAGCGTGAATCGGCCGGTTCACCACGATCTACCGGTGTGTCCGCCACAATCGGGCGCACCGGCCAGCGGTGACGCAGGTACTCCCGTACCGCGTCGCCACCGGGGCGGAACTGTCCGCCCCGATGCTCGGCAGCGGCGAAATCCGCCGGACCGATGATCACCGTCGCGACCTCGGTCGCGCGGTGTACGCCGAGCACCACCATCGGCACCCGCTCGATACATATCCCCATCGTGCGGTGGCAGGTCCGGAAAACCCCGACCAGCCAAGCCAGTTCGGTGGCACGGATGCGGATGGCCGCCGCGGCACCCAACGCGGCGGGATCCCCGGCGAGCACCTGGGTCAGCACGAGCATGCACACCGCTACCGCCCACGAGGTCATCCAGGTGTCCCGCCCCGAACCCAGTTCGGATACCGCCGCGTGGGCAGGTTCCAGTGCGGCGGCCGGGTCGGCGGAGCGCGCCAGCGCCAGCGTGCGCGCCACCCCGGCCCAGCGGGCGGCCGACGAGGACTCCGAGGCCAGCGAGCGCTCCAGATGCCGCCGGGTCATCCGGTCGGCCTGCTCCGGATCCCCCAGCATGGCGGCCGCGAGCGCGGCGAAGATCTGACCGCGCTCGAGCCCGACCCGGTCACCCTGTGCGGTGAACTTGCTGCCGGCCCGCTCCAGCACGGTAATGGCCCCGGGGTCCATCCGGAACAGCATGAGTTCCAGCCCCCAGATCCATTCGACCGACGCCGGCAGGTCCGAATCGGCTTCCGGCGTATCCCGCCAGTTCCGGTCACCCGGCCCACCCGGTACGCGGCCGGCGACGCATTCGTCGAGCAGGGCGGCGGCCCGATCGGCTTCGCCCTGCCACAGGTAGTACCAGCCGAGCAGCGCGGTGGCCCGGATGTGATGTTCGGTGGTCCCGCGGCCGCGGGTGACCTCCAGGGCCTCGGCGGTGAGCCTGGTCAGCGCCCGGCTACCACCTTTGATGAACGGCACCCAGACCGACAGCAGTACCGACGCCGTCTCCAGGCCGACCATCGCCTCTTCGGGATCGGCCAGCCCGGTTTCGATTCCCATCAGGATGTCGTCCCAGGAAGTGCGCGCCCATTCGAGCCAGGACCGTTCGCGCGGCCCGTACCAGAGCGACCGGGCCGCGACCACTCGATCCCGGTGGTAGCGGCGATGCCGGGCGGCCATCCGGCTCGCCTCGGCCGGTTCCCGGCGCAGGCGGTCGCCGGCGAATACGCGCACGCTCTCCACCAGATACCAGCGCACACTCGTCTCGGCACGGAAGGTCGAGACCAGGGAGCGTTCGGCCAGCCGCTCCAGCAGCGGAGCCACCAGCCCGGCGGGCAGTGCGTCGTCCGCGCAGACCGCGACGACGGCGGGCAGCTCGACTCCGTTGCGCTGCGGCGTCACCCCGTCGGTTTCGTAACCGGGCGCGAATACCGACATCCGTTGCAGAAGTAACTGTTCATCGTTCGCGCACAGGTCGAAGGACCAGGCGATCACGTCGTAGACCCCGCGATGCCGCCGCTCGGTGCCCGCCCGCGCGCTCTGCGCCCACTGCATCCGCTGGTCGGCGGCGTCACCGGTGAGTTCGGCCAGCACCATGGCGGGCGGCTGGTGCCGCAACCGGGCCGCGGCGAGCCGAATGAAGAGCGGGTTGCGCTCGACCCGGTGGCAGATCCGGCGGACGACCGCGAGTTGCGCTGGATCGTCGGATATCGGGCAGCCGGTGAACTCGGCACGCTGCCGGAACAGTTGCAGCGATTCGAACGACGACAGTGGCGGTACGGCGAGGATGTACTCGTCGGCCCAGCCGATGGGTTCGCGGCTGGTGGCGAGCACGGTCAGTCCGGGGGTGGTCGCGAGCAGGTCGATCACCGCGCGCCCGGCGGCCGCGAGCACGTGCTCGCAACTGTCCAGTACCAGGATCGCGTGCTCGGCCAGCGCGCCCGCCCGGGGCCCCACCCCGACATCCAGCGCGTCGGGGTCGCTGATATCGGTGCGCACCACCGAGCGCAGCACGTTCTCCGCCGAATCGCCGCAGTCACGTTCGAGTTCGGCCAGGCGCGCCCAGTACACCGGCCGGCCGGGATCGGCGCGGCTGATCCGCCGCATCGCCTCGGCGGCCAGCCTGGTCTTACCGATTCCGCCCTGGCCGATCAAGGTGACCAGCCGAGCGGTACCCGAGGACAACAGGTCGTGCAGGCGCGCGAGTTCCCGCATCCGACCGAAGAACTCGGTCGCCGGTACGGCCGGGGCCGCGCCGTCCGGGTAGATCACCGCCATGACAACGTAAATTAGTGCACGTCGCGACGGGCCGTCCGGCGAACCCGGTCATTTCACGAGCAGCCCACTCCGCTACGCATCGTGACGCTCAGCACATCACACAGGCCTGCTGGCGGTAGTGCATCTGGACCACCGCGCTGTCGAAGGTCAGCACGTCCACCAATTGCAGCCCGCTCGTATCGACCGGCGACCGGAACAGCGGGACCCCGCCGCCCAGCAACAGCGGATGCACGAAGAGCCGGAACTCGTCGATGAGGTCGTGGGCCATGAACGAACGTGCGGTTTCGGCGCCGCCGAACAACACCATGTCCTGCCCCGCCGCCCGGCGCTGCCGGATCTCCTCGATCGGATCCGGTCCGGTGACCCGGGTGTTCCACGACGGGTTACGCAGGGTGCGGGATACGACGAGTTTGGGCGCGGCGCGCCAGAATCGCGCGAATTCGACATAGAACGGGGAAACCGGGGCCAGATCCGCGGTGGGCCAGAAGGCCGACAGGATCTCGTAGGTTCGCCGCCCGTACAGCAGCAGATCGGCGCTGCGGAGTTCATCCAGGTATTCGGTACAGAGTTCCTCGTCGACGACCGGCCAGTGGACCGCCTCGTCGGGTCCCTCGGCGAACCCGTCGAGTGATATCTGCATCCACAGTGTCACGCTTCCCATTCCAGCCTCATCTACCGCGTCAGGTGCCAAGAAGCAGATTCTGCACCCGCACCGGGCCGCGCGCATCCGTAGAAAGGAGGAAAGTTACCTAAGTAGCTGTCAGCCGTGAGGTTGATCGGCGAATGGAAGAGCCGCCGTCGAATGTACCGTCATCCGGCGCAACACCGCTCGATCCGTTCCCAACCCGGGGAACCCGGCACGGATCCGTACGCCGGTTCAGGTCTCCGCGGGCAGATCGGCGAGTTCGCTGTCGCTGTCGATGTAGTGCGCGACGAACT
>JABFXT010000655.1 GCA_013361595.1 Nocardia sp.
GAACAGGGCTTCCCCGAGAAATTGACCCTCGCCGCGATTCCGGCGGAGAACTCCACCGATCTGCGGGCCAGCTACGACCCGTTGATCGCGCTGCTGGAGAAGGAAACCGGTGCCGAGGTCGATTTCGTCCAGGCTTCCGACTACGCGGGCGTGGTCGAGGGCATGATCGCCGGCAACGTCGACCTGGCCTTCTTCGGGCCGTTCGCCTACGTCGTCGCCGGGGTGAACGGTGCCGAGATCACGCCGCTGGGTGCCGGAGTGCAGGAGAAGGGCGGTGCGCCCGGATACAAGTCGTACGGCCTCGCCCGGTCCGACAACGCGGCCGTATCCTCGCTGGCCGATTTCGCCGGGAAGAAGGTGTGCTTCGTCGACCCGAGTTCGACCTCCGGATTCCTGTATCCGACCGCCGGCCTGATCGAATCGAAGGTGATCGCCTCGGGGTCGGAGGCCGACCTCTCGGCCGGAGTCCAGCCGGTGTACGCGGGCGGGCACGACGCCTCCGCGCTGGCCGTCGCCGCCGGTGATTGCGACGCCGGATTCGCCTTCGACACGATGGTCGACAAGACCCTGCCGGCCAAGGGAGACCTGAAACCGGGACAGCTGAAGACGGTCTGGAAATCGGAGACCATCGCCGGTTCGCTGTTCGCCGCGAACAACGACCTGGGTACCGACGTGGTGCAGAAGCTGAAGACGATCTTCACGGCGAAGGCCAACGCGGAATACATGGTGGGGCAGGGTTTCTGCACCGGCGAATGCCGGATCACCGATGAACGTATCTGGGGTGTCGCACCGGCCACCGACGCCGACTACGACGGTGTGCGCCACGTCTGCGAGGTCACCGGCTCCGAGAAGTGCAAGGGCTGATCCGGCCATGCCTCCCGCGCCCCACCGGCCGACTGTCGCCGGCGACGACACCGTCATCGCCGCCCATTCGGTCACCAAGAGATTCGGTGACACCGTGGCGCTCGACGACGTCTCGTTCGAGGTGCACCGCAGTGAAATGGTCGTGCTGCTGGGGCTTTCCGGCTCCGGCAAATCCACCCTGCTGCGCTGCCTCAACGGACTGCATCCGGTGAGCTCGGGGCGGATCGAGGTCGACGGCACTCGCGTCGACCTCGCGTCCGGGGCCCGGCTGCGGGCGCTGCGCCGCGATGTCGGATTCGTCTTCCAGCAGTTCAACCTGGTCGGCCGGCTCAGTTGCCTGGAGAATGTGCTGATCGGCGGACTGGGCCGGATCCGGCTGCCGCGCTACGGCGCACTCACCTATCCCAAACCGATGCGGGCCGAGGCCCTGGCGCATCTGGACCGGGTCGGACTCGCCGACCTCGCCGAGCGTCGCGCCGACACACTCTCGGGCGGTCAGCAGCAGCGGGTCGCGATCGCGCGGACGCTGATGCAGCGGCCGGCCGTGCTGCTCGCCGACGAACCGGTCGCCTCGCTGGATCCGGAGAACGCCGCGGTGGTGATGGACCTGCTGTTCCGGGTCTGCATCGAGGAGAAACTGACGGTGCTGTGCACTCTGCACCAGGTCGATCTGGCGATGGGCTGGGCACATCGGCTGGTCGGACTGCGCGGGGGTGCGAAGGTGCTCGACCGTCCGGCGGTCGGGCTGTCCCGCGACGAGGTCATGGAGATCTACCGGCGGGTCGAACCGGCGACCGTGGGTTCGACCGCGGCCGAATCGCGATGAGCACGCTGGAGCGCACCGAACGGGCGACGCCGGCGCCGCCTGTTCCAGGTGCGATCCGCCGGGTGCTGCTGCGGGCGCTGGCCGGGGGAGCGGTGCTGGCGACCCTGGCGGCCGCCCGGTACATCGATTTCGCACCCGCTACCCTGCTCGACGGTCTCGACGAGATCGCGGCGCTGCTGGATCGCATGCTGCCACCCCGGCTCGACGACCCCGGCCGGGTTTCGGTCCTCGCCGTGGAGACACTACTCATGGCGGTCCTCGGCACGGTTCTCGCCGCGATCGTCTCGGTGCCGCTGTCCTTCCTCGCCGCCCGCAACACCACACCGCATCCGGTGGTCTACGGTGCGGCTCGCGCGGTGATCACCTTCTGCCGGGCGATGCCGGATCTGTTGTTCGCCGCGCTGTTCGTACGGGCCCTCGGCATCGGCGTCCTGCCCGGTGTGCTCGCCCTGGCCCTGCATTCGATCGGGATGCTGGGCAAGCTCTTCGCCGACGCCATCGAACAGACCGATCCCGGGCCGCGCGAAGCGGTCCGCGCCACCGGCGTGGGCTATTTCCGGGAAATGCTCAACGCGGTGGTACCCCAGGTGATCCCCGCCTGGATCGGTGCGTCGGTCTACCGCGTCGATATCAATCTGCGGATGTCGGTGGTACTGGGATTCGTCGGCGCGGGCGGTATCGGTTTCGCCCTCCAGGATGCGCTGCGCGGGCTGGTCTACCCGCGTGCGCTCGGAATCGTGGGCGTGATCCTGGTGGTCATCGCCGCCATGGAAGTACTCACCATCGCCATCCGGCGCACGCTGCTCACCCCCTCGCGCTCCGGACCGCGCCGGGACCGGCTGGTCCGCTTCGCCTTCGGCGCGCTGGCGGCCGGCACCTGCGCCGCCTCGTTGCCGGTTCTCGAAGTCGACCCCTGGTCGCTGCTCACCTGGCCCTGGTATTCCGTCGAGGTGTTCGGCCGGATGTTCCCACCCGATTTCGGCGCGCTCGGCGAAGACCTGCTCGACGCCGCACTGCAAACCGTCGCGATCGGCCTGGTCGCGACCGCGATCGGGGCGGTGCTCTCGGTACCGCTCGGCGTTCTCGCGGCGGCGAATGTGACCCCGCATCCGGTGGTGTACTGGGTGGCGCGGTCCTGGATCCTGGTCGTCCGCGCGGTCCCGGAACTCATCATCGCCGTCGTCTTCGTCGCCGCGCTCGGACTGGGTCCGATCGCCGGAACCTGCGCGCTGGCCATCGGTTCCATCGGGTTCCTCGGCAAACTCGTCGCCGACGCGATCGAGGAGATCGATCCCGGACCGCTGGAGGCCGTCCGCGCGGTCGGCGGCGGCTGGTGGAAAACACTGTTCGCCGCGGTCGTCCCGCAGGCCGTACCCTCGATCATCGGCGCGGGCCTCTATCTGCTCGACGTGAACATCCGCACCTCGACCGTGCTCGGCATCGTCGGCGCGGGCGGTATCGGCTATCTGCTCTTCGAATCCATCCGCACCCTGAACTTCGATATCGCGGGCGCGATCGTGATCGTCGTCTTCGTCATCGTCTACACCATCGAGAGGTTGTCCGGATGGATACGCTCACTCGTCGTCTGACCCGCGCCGCCGTCTGGTCGGAAACGGGTGTGGAACTCCGCGATCTCGAACTGCCCACCCCCGGTCCCGGCGAACTGCTGGTGCGGGTGAGCCTGGCCACCGTCTGTGGCAGTGATCTGCACACCGTCGCGGGGCGGCGCCCGGCACCGTCGCCGTCGATCCTCGGACACGAAGCGGTCGGCCGGGTGGTGGCGGCCGGACCGGATACCGACCACGAGCTCGGGGAACGCGTGGTCTGGTCGGTGACCGCGGCCTGTGGCCGCTGTGCTCGCTGCCGCCGCGGATTCACCGCCAAATGTGAACGTGTGCGCAAGGTCGGGCACGAGGCGTTCACCGGTGACTGGCCGCTCTCCGGCGGCTATGCCGAACATATCCTGTTGCCCGCGGGGGTCGCCGCGGTCGCGGTACCGGACCGGGTCCCCGACGTGGTCGCCGCACCGGCCGGTTGTGCGACGGCGACCGTGATGGCCGCGCTCGAGGCCGCCGGCGACCCGGCCGGCCGGCGGGTGCTGGTCTGCGGCGCCGGAATGCTGGGTATCACCGCTGTCGCGGCCTGTGCGGAGCAGGGCGCCGACGTGCAGGTCGCCGATCACCATCCGGAACGGCTCGAACTCGCTCGCCGCTTCGGCGGCATTCCCGACAGCGGCGGCCCGGTGGATATCGCGTTCGATTTCTCCGGCTCCGCCGCGGCGGTCACGGCGGCTGTGCACCGGCTGGATCTCGGCGGCACGCTGGTTCTCGCGGGTTCGGTCGCCCCCGGTCCGGCGGTGCCGCTCGATCCGGAGGCCGTGGTCCGCGGGTGGCGGACGGTCACCGGTGTGCACAATTACGAACCGCGCCATCTGGTGCGCGCGGTGGAATTCCTCACCCGCACCCACGATTCGCTGCCGTGGGGTGGTCTGGTCGCGGATCCGGTCGGGCTCGAGGCGATAGCCACGGTTCTCGGCCCGCCGCCCCGTGCGATCCTGCGCGCCGCTGTCGCACCGTGACGCGCGGCGCGACGCCCGTACGGGGTCGCGCCGGACGGGCTGGGCGGCGGCGCGGTGCCGCGAGACCTGTCGATGCCGCCGCCGTTCCGTGAGCGAATCGGCGAAAGCGGCCGGAGGCTAGGTCGCGGCGGCGGTATGTGTTTCGGCGTGCCGCTGCTGGGCCCGCAGGACCTCGGGCATCCGCGCCTCGAGGAAGGTGATGAGTTCGAGGAGTCGCGGTGCGGTCTCGCTGCCCAGGTCGGTGAGGCTGTACTCGACGTGGGGCGGAATGGCACGGCGCACCTCGCGATGGACGAAACCGTCGCGTTCCAGCTGCTGGAGGGTCTGGGCCAGCATCTTCTCGCTCACCCCGTCTATGCGCCGGCGCAGGTCACCGAACCGCAGCGGGCCGTCGGCGAGGCCGGCCAGTACGAGGGCCCCCCAGCGTCCGGTGAGGTGTTCGAGCACCGGCCGGGACGGGCAGGCGCGCGCGAACACATCGAACGGCAATTCCGAGTTCGCGGTTTCCGTGGGGCAGGGTTCCGCTACGTCCATACCACCATAGTAACCACAAGACAGCACTTACTAAAAGTTTGCACTGTGGTTTCTGCCGTGTAGGTTGGTCCTCGGATGCGCTGGGCGTCCGATACGGACCGAAATAGGAGTTCGCCATGCTCGTCGTCACCGGTGCCACCGGACAGTTCGGCCGCCTCGCGGTAGAAGCCCTGCTCCGGCGCGGCGTACCCGCCTCGCACCTCGCCGTCGCCGTCCGGGATACGGACAAGGCCGCGGATCTGGCCGATCGCGGGATCACGGTCCGCGCGGCGGACTACGACCGGCCCGAAACGCTGGCTCCCGCGTTCGCCGACGCGGAGAAACTGCTGTTCGTCTCCGCGAACGGTCCCGAAGACCTCCGAATCCGCCAGCACACCGCCGTCGTCGATGCCGCGGCCCGGGCGGGCGCCGGTCTCGTCGCCTATACATCGGTCGTCGAAGCCGATACCAATCCATTGGGCCTGGCCCGGGTCCATCGTGAGACCGAGGCCCGGCTCCGCGCCGCCGGACTGCCCACCGTGCTGTTGCGCAACGGCTGGTACACCGAGAACTACACCGCCGGCCTGGCCGATTCGGTTCGGCGCGGAAACCTCGTCGGCTCCGCGGGCAAGGGCGGGATCGCCTCGGCCACCCGAGCCGACCTGGCCGAGGCCGCCGCCGCGGTGCTCACCGCCGGCGACGAGCAGGCGGGCAAGGTCTACGAACTGACCGGTGACGTGGCCTGGACCCTGGACGATCTCGCCGCCACCGCGGCAGCGGTATCCGGGCAGCCGGTCGGCTACACCGACCTCCCCGCCGCGCAGTACGCCGAGATCCTCACCGGCGCGGGTCTTCCCGGTTTCCTGGTGGACCTGCTGGTGGACTCCGAAGTGCAGATCGCCCGTGGTGCGCTCGCCACCGTCACCCCGGACCTGACCCGCCTGCTGGGTCGCCCCGCCACACCGCTGCGCGACTCTGTCACCGCCGCACTCCGCTGACCACCGCCGATCCGTTCCGGCGCCACACCGAAGGGCATGCCATGGCCGTCCGCCGTCTCAATCACGCGGTCCTCTACATCCGGGACCTCGACCGCGCCGTCGACTTCTACACCGCCACCCTGCAGTTCGAGATCGCGCACCTGATCCCGGGCCGGGCCGCGTTCCTGCGGGCACCCGATACCGAGAACGACCACGACCTGGGACTGTTCCCGCTGGGTGCGGATGCCCCGGGCCCGCGGCCCGGAGCGGTCGGCCTCTACCACCTCGCCTGGGAGGTCGGCACCCGCGGTGAACTCGCCGAGGCCGGTCGTCGGCTGCGGGCACGGACCGCCCGGGTCGGCGCCT
>JABFXT010000469.1 GCA_013361595.1 Nocardia sp.
AGGCCGACGGTAGGGCCGGTATCCGGCGCACGCGAACGCTTCTCCCGGTCACCGGGAGAACCCGCGAATCAGCTGAATGTGCCGGTCAGCGGGAGAAGGGCGTCCCGCGCGGGTGAGCTCTCCCTACCGTCGCAGCAGAACACCGGACACCCGAGCAGCTGGAGGCACTGTGAACCCCGGAAACCCCTCGTCACCCGGCCGGACCAGAGTCGATGTGGCGGTCGTCGGCGCGGGTATCGCCGGGCTGTACGCGTTGCACCGGTTCCGCGGCAGTGGTCTGACGGTGCGGGTGTTCGAGGCCGCGGACGGCGTGGGCGGGGTGTGGTACTGGAACCGCTATCCCGGCGCCCGCTGCGATGTGGAGAGCGTGGACTATTCGTACTCCTTCGACGAAGACCTCCAGCAGGAGTGGAACTGGAGCGAGAAGTACGCGGCGCAACCGGAGATCCTGGCCTATCTCGAACATGTCGCCGACCGCTTCGATCTGCGCCGCGATATCGAATTCGGTACCCGCGTCACCGGTATCGCCCTCGACGAATCGACCATGACCTGGCAGGTCGACACCGATACCGGGAGCGCTGTCACAGCCCGGTTCGTCGTGCTGGCCACCGGCCCGCTCTCGAATGCCAACACCCCGGCGATCGACGGTCTGGGTTCCTTCGCCGGGCAGCTGCTGCACACCTCGGCCTGGCCACACGACGGGGTCGATCTCGGCGGGCAGCGGGTCGGCGTGATCGGCACCGGTTCTTCCGGCATCCAGGCGATACCCGTTCTCGCCGAACAGGCCGCGCAGTTGCATGTGTTCCAGCGCACCGCCAACTACAGCGTGCCGGCCGGGAACACCCGGCTCGACGACGGTATCCGCCGGGAGCAGAAGGCGAACTACGCCCAGCGGCGACGGCTGTCGATGGCCAGCGGCGGCGGATCACCGCATCGCACCCACCCCCGGTCGGCGCTCGAAGTGAGTGCGGCGGAGCTGCGCGCCGCCTATGAGCAGCGCTGGCAACTGGGCGGTGTGCTGTTCAGCAAGACCTTCCCCGACCAGCTCACCGATCCGGACGCCAACGACACCGCCCGGTTGTTCTGGGAGGACAAGATCCGCGCCGAGATCGTCGACCCCGAGGTCGCCGAACTGCTCATCCCCCGCGATCACCCCATCGGCACCAAACGCATCTGCACCGATACGGACTACTACCGCACCTACAACCGGGAGAACGTACGGCTGGTGGATCTGCGGGCCACCCCGATCGACCGGATCGACGCGGGCGGACTGCACACCACGGAGTCGTACTTCCCGCTGGACACCCTGGTGCTGGCCACCGGGTTCGACGCGATGACCGGATCGGTGGCCAAGATCGCGATCACCGGCCGCGACGGCCGGACGCTGAACGACACCTGGCGCGACGGTCCCGCGACCTATCTGGGGCTCGGTATCCCCGGCTTCCCGAATCTGTTCAACCTCACCGGGCCGGGCAGCCCGTCGGTGCTCGCCAATATGGTGCTGCATTCGGAACTGCACGTGGATTGGGTGGCGGAAGCGATCGGTTTCGTCGACGGGCGCGGCGCGAAAGGGATCGAGGCCCGGGCCGACGCCGCGGCGGCCTGGGTCGCCGAATGCGCCGACCGGGCGGCGGGGACGCTGATGACCCGGGCGAACTCCTGGTACCTGGGCGCCAACATCCCGGGCAAACCGCGGGTGTTCATGCCGTTTGTCAGCGGTTTCGGGGTGTACGGCGAGATCATCGCCGAGGTCGCGGCCGCCGAGTACAAGGGTTTCGATCTGCTGGGCTGAGGTGGCGAATGCGTGGCGCGCCCGCCCGCTCAGCGGTAGTCATATGCCGGACCGGAATATGATCACTGATAGCATTCGGCGAATGACGACGAGCGAATCCGACCAGGCGCAGATCAACCTGCCGCCGACCAGCTGGGCGGTGCTCGCCATGCTCTCCTACGAGGAGGAGATCTCCGGGTACGACCTGAAGAAATGGGCCGACTGGAGTATCCGCTATTTCTACTGGAGCCCTTCCTACAGTCAGATCTACTCGGAGCTGAAGAAGCTCGAGCGGCACGGGTTCGCGCATTCGCGGGTCGACGCCGACAACGCCATGCGCGGGCGCCGCCTCTACCGGATCACCCCGGCCGGCCGGGCCGCCGTCACCGCCTGGACGAACAGCGCCCCGGTCGACCCGCCTATGCTGAAGCACCATGTGATGCTGCGGATCATGTTCGGGCATCTGAGTTCACCCGACCGGCTCAAAGAGATCCTGCGCGACCATATCGCCGATGCCGAACGGCTCGAACGCAGCGCCGCCGTCGACGCGTCCGCCGCGAAATCGGAACCGGGCTGGGCCTATTCGCAGATCGTGTTGCAGTGGGCCGAACGGTACTACGCCTCCGAACGCGACCTCGCCCAGCAGCTCATCGACGATATCGACGCGGCCGAAACCGCGCTGAAGGCCGCCGAACACGACGAACAGGCCGACTACCCACATCCGACCCCGGGCCGGTGGCGCGAGGTCGAGCAGCGGGTCAAGGAAGAAGACCCGGAGCGGCGCTGACCACGATCAGCTGAGGATCGGCCCGGTACGCGTGCAGAAACTGTGGCAGACCCGGTCCCGGACGATCGACTCCGGGCACTCGGGGTCGAACCAGCGATCGACCAGGCCCCAGTGCACCGGATGCGCCAGATAGGCGCCCGCCAACCCGGCGAGATCGGTGAACTCCTGCTCCCATACGTGCGTCCATTCCGCTGAACCCGTGGCCCGGTCCACCCGGCTCAGCCGCCACGCGCGGATGGTGTCGATATGGCGGGGCATCCGCAGCAGGTCGGCCTCGAATTCGGCGAGCGCTGCCGCCGGTGCCGCCGGATCCGCCCGCAGCAGCAGGGTACGGAACACCGCACCGCTGTGCCGGGGTTCGACCACCCCGCCCACACCGGGCCCGTGATCGGCCCCGTCGATTCGCCGGACCGCCGGCCGGTCGCACACCGCGGCGACGCGGTGCCCGATCGCGTCCGCCGACCCGGTTCCGGCGCAGCTCAGGCGGAGCAGGATATCGCCACCGTTGCGCACCCCGGGCAACGTCGGTTCGATCAGCGCACGCGACGCCGCACCGGTGACGGCCCGCAGTTCGGTGAGCAGGGCGTCGATCTCGCCGGGGCCGGTCCCCGGCGCGAGGTGGATCAGGCGGGTGATCTCATACATCGGCGAGCACCTCGATATCGGCGGCCGCTGCCGCCGATTCACGCGTGCGGCGCGCGATCAGATGATCCACTTCCGCCCACCACCGGCCCGGCCCCGGATCCGGTCGGCCCTGCCAGGTCATCTCCCACCAGCCGTCGGTCCCGTCGAGTTGCCAGGTCACGGTGACCGTATTGGACCGGTCGTCGAACCACAGCGGCGGCGCGACCAGTACCTGCGCCAGGGTCATTCCGCGCCCGATCGCACCGGGTACGTACTCCGCGAGATAGCGGTCCACGAATTCCCGTGCGCGGCCGGGCATCGTCTCGATCCGATCGACGATATAGACCTTCGGTACACCCATCACCCCACGGTATGGGCGGGCCGGGCCGCCCGGCCGGGACCGGCCCACTCTCCGGGAGGAGCGGCTCCACCGGCACTCTCACGGATCTACGGTGACCCGACCAGGGATGCGGCCGGTGCCCCGCCGGCCACGAGATGGAGGAGGCCGCCGATGGAATCCGGAGCCGTGCGCGACGCGGAACCCGAACTGCTTCCCGAGGTGGCCGCCCTGCTCGCCACTCTCGACAGCGGGTTCCCCGATGTCACCACCCTGACGGCGCCGCAGCTGCGGGCGATCATCCGCTCTCGCCGCGCTCCGCTGCAGTGGTTACCGGCCATGCGCGAAGTACACAACCTGACCGTCACCGGCCCGGGCGGCGCCCTGCCGATCCGGATCTATCGGCCCCGCCGGGACGCGTCCGCGCTCCCGGTGATCGTGTTCGCGCACGGCGGCGGGTTCGTATTCTGCGATCTGGACAGTCACGACGAGTTCTGCCGGTCGATGGCCGAGGGGGTCGGCGCGGTCGTGGTGTCGGTGGACTATCGCCTCGCCCCGGAACATCCCGCGCCCGCCGCACACGAGGACATGTACGCGGCACTGGTCTGGGTCGCCGAGCACGCCGCCGAATACGGTGGCGACCCCGCGGCTCTGGTGGTGGCCGGGGACAGCGCGGGCGGTAACCTCGCCGCCACCGTGGCGCTGGCCGCCCGCGATCGAGGCGGCCCCCCGATCGCCGCGCAACTCCTGCTGTACCCGGTGATCGACGACGATTTCGACACCGAGTCCTACCGCCGTTTCGGTACCGGTTACTACAACACCGCGGCGGCGATGCGCTGGTACTGGCAGCAGTACGCACCGCACGGCACCGCCGACCCGCGTCTGATCCCGACCCGGGCGGACTCCCTGGCCGGGCTGCCGCCCGCCGTGGTGATCACCGCCGAACTCGATCCGCCCTGTTCGTCCGGTGACGACTACGCGCGACTGCTCGGCGCAGCCGGTGTCGCGGTGAGCCATCGTCGTTACGAGGGACTGTTCCACGGATTCCTGACGATTCCGGCGCTCTCGGTCACCCGCGCAGCCCGTGCCGAGATCTGGGCAATGGTGCGCGCCGCGCTCCCGGCCCGCTAGCGCGGCATACCCACCGACCCGGTTCCGGACGACGGCCCCCCGGAACCGGCGGGGGCACCTGTCGGGCCGCGGTGTACCCGGCCTAGCGTCACACCATGACCACCACAGCAGTCGTCACCGGTGCCGGCCGCGGTATCGGGCTCGCCATCGCTCGCCGCCTCGCCGATGCGGGCCACCTGGTCGTTCTCACCGATATCGACGGCGCGGCCGCACAACGGTCCGCCGCCGAGATCGGCCGGGGCGCTGTCGGGTTCGCCCAGGATGTCCGCCAGATCGCCGGCCATCGCGAGATCGCCGAGCGGGCCGCGGCGCTGGGGCGGCTTACTGTCTGGGTGAACAATGCCGGAGTGCTGTACGCGGGGGACGCCTGGACCCATCCGGACGAGGAGATCGCCACCATCCTCGAGGTGAACATCCGCGGCGTGCTGGCGGGGTCGGCGGCCGCGATCGGGCAGATGGGCCGGGCGGGCGGCGTGATCCTCAATATCGCGTCGCTCTCGGCGCTCACCCCGGTACCCGGGCTGGCCCTGTACGCCGCGACCAAGGCGGCCGTCCTGTCCTATACGACCTCTCTGCAGGGCGATCTCCGGCATGCCGGATTGCCGATCCGGGTCCGCGCCCTGTGCCCCGATGTGGTGCGCACCCAGATGGTCACCTCGCGTGCCGCGGATCCCGGTGCCGCACTGCTTTTCGCCGGACCGCAACCGATGGACGAGGACGCCGTCGCCCGGGCGGGGCTGGCGCTGATGGAGAGCCGGCAGATCTTCCGGGTGATGCCCCGGTGGCGCGGCGCGCTGGTCCGCGGCGTCGATGTGGCGCCCGCGTTCGGCCTGCGGCTGGTCTCCCTGATGCGCAGGCTCGGCGATCGCCGGCAGGCCCGTACCTGACTGTCCGCGCGGTCAGACGTACTGCAGGGCGGCGGTCTGGGACTGGTGGGGCCGCGCCGGTCCCAGCGGCCGGGCCTGCTGGAGGGTGGGGTGCACCCGGACCCGCCCGTCCTCGACATTGCGCCAGATGCCGAGGGCGGTCATCCGCACCGGCGCGGCCAGGCGGTGGTCGAAGGTCATCCGGTCGACGGGGCCGCAGATGGATACCGCGGCGACTGCCTGACCGATCTCGCCGACCGGTGCCGCCACACAGCCGAAACCGGACAGCGATTCCTCGCGTTCGAAGGCGATACCGTGTGCCCGGACCTTGGCCAGTTCGGTGCGCAGTTGTGCGGCGGTGGCGATGGAATAGCGGGTACTGGGCCGGACGGGTCCGGCACCGAACACATCGCCGCGTTCGCCGTCGGCGTAGGCGAGGATCGCTTTGCCGACCGCCGTACAGTGCGCGGGCTGGCGGCCGCCGACTCGGGTCGGCACCGCGCCCGCGAGCCGGCCGCCGATCTTGTCCAGGTACACCACATCGTTGCCGTCGAGTACGGCCAGATGCACCACGTATCCGGTGGTG
>JABFXT010000711.1 GCA_013361595.1 Nocardia sp.
TACGATCTCGCGCTGGCGGTCGCGGTCCTCGACGCCGCCGGTGCCGTACCCGCACAGCGTCTCACCGATACGGTGCTCCTGGGCGAACTGGCACTCGACGGCCGGCTGCGCCGGGTTCGGGGAATCCTGCCCGCCGTGCTCGCGGCCCGGCACGCCGGTCACCACACAGTCGTGGTCCCGGAGGAAGCGGGGCCGGAGGCGGGGTCGGTCGAGGGGATCCGGGTCCTGGGCGCGCCGACTCTGCGCGCCGTTCTCGACTGGCTGCGCGGCGAAGCGGACCTGGCCGAATCGCCGGGGTTCCGCCCGGCCCGGCCGCCGGTACCGGGCGGGGATCTCCGAGATGTCGCCGGGCAGCACGAGGCGCGCTGGGCGCTGGAGGTCGCCGCCGCGGGCGGGCACCACGTGCTGCTCACCGGCGCACCGGGTATCGGCAAGACCATGTTGGCGCAACGGCTGCCCGGGCTGCTGCCGCCGCTGTCGGAGAGCGAGGCGCTCGAGGTCACCGCCGTGCACTCGGTGGCCGGCACGCTGTCCGACGAACAACCGCTGATCACCGTCCCGCCCTTCGTCGCGCCGCACCATTCGACCTCGGTGAGTGCCATGGTGGGCGGCGGATCAGGATCGGCGCGGCCCGGCGCGGTGAGCCGCGCCCACCGGGGCGTGCTGTTCCTGGACGAATGCGCCGAGATCGGCGCCAAGGTACTCGAGGCCATGCGGACCCCGCTGGAGGAGGGCGAGGTCCGGATCGCGCGCCGCGACGGTGTGGCCCGTTATCCGGCGCGGTTCCAACTGGTTCTGGCCGCGAATCCCTGCCCCTGCGCCCCGGCCCGTGATGTGGACTGTATCTGCGCGCCGCTCGCCCGGCGCCGCTATCTCGGAAAACTGTCCGGCCCGCTGATGGATCGCATCGATATCTGGCTGCAGATGCACCCGATCTCAGGAGCCGGATTCACGGCGGCGGAATCGGAGGACAGCGCGACCGTACGCACCAGGGTGACCGCCGCCCGGGCCGCCGCGGCGGCGCGCTGGCGCGATGACGGCTGGCGCACCAATGCCGAGGTTCCCGGCCACGCGTTGCGCCGGCGGTTTCCGTTGCCCGCGGAGACGACGGCGCCGGTGGAATCGGCGCTGCGGCTGGGCCGGATCTCGGCGCGGGGCGCCGATCGGGCCTTGCGGGTCGCCTGGACCGTCTGCGATCTCCGTGGCGGTGACCTGCCGACCGCCCACGACGCGATGCAGGCACTCGACTTCCGGCAGCGGAGCCCACGGTGAACACCGCGGGTGCGGGCTCGCCGCCGGCGGGGGCGTCCCTCGGCGAGCACGAGGAGGTGCAACTGGCCTGGGCGTATCTGTCAAGGGTGGTGCTCGGGCCGTGCCCGGCGCTGACCGCGCTGATCGAATCGGTCGGAGTACGCGAGGCGGCTCGGGCAGTGCGCGAACACGCGCTGCCCCCGGTGCTGCTCGGTGCCACCGCACAGCGGCGCGAGCTGGATTCGGCCGCGCGCGATCTGGTGGCCGTTCGTGACGGTGGTGGACGGCTCGTCACACCGGATGATGCGGAATGGCCGGCCTGGCGGATGCTGGGACTGGCCGGGCTGGCTCCCGGCCGTGACCCGGACGGCGCGGTGCCGCTGGTGTTCTGGGTTCGCGGCGACCGGAATCTGAGCGAACTCACCGAGCGCGCGCTCGCGGTGGTCGGTGCCCGGTGCAGTACCGGTTACGGGGACAGGGTGGCGAGTGAGATCGCCGGAGAGCTGGCATCTCGTGGTTGGACGATCGTCTCCGGCGCGGCGTTCGGTATCGACGGCACGGCGCACCGGGCCGCTCTCGCTGCCGGTGGGCTCACCGTCGCCGTGCTCGCCTGCGGTCCGGACCGGCCCTATCCTGCCCAGCACGATCGGCTGATCGCCCGGATCGCGGAGACCGGTCTGGTGGTGAGCGAATACCCGCCGGGCGTGGCCGCCCGGAAACATCACTTCCTGGCCAGGAACCGGCTGATCGCCGGCTTGTCCGACGGGGTGCTGGTGGTCGAGGCGGGGATGCGCAGCGGCGCCCGCAATACCGTGAAATGGGCACGCCGGATCGGGCGCCCGGCACTAGCGGTGCCCGGATCGGTGGATTCGGCGGCCTCCGCGGGCTGTCACCGGATGATCCGCGAAGGGGAGGCGGTGCTCGTCACAGGTCCGGAGGATGTGCTCACCGAAACCGCGCCACTGCACCTGCCGCTATCCGCTGTCCGGTCGTCGTCCGCGCCCGGGCCGTTCGGTGCCGATGCCCGGGTCCTGGCCGCACTTCCCGGCGTGGGCGGCCGATGGCCGCAGGATATCGCCGTATCGACCGGAATGACGGCAGGTGAGGTCCGGGCCGCCCTGGTCGCGCTCGATCTGGCCGGGACAGCCGGCCGCGGGGCGGCGGGCTGGTACCGACTGGGCCCGGGCAGCGAGGGTGAGCCCCGCCCGAGTCCGCGCTGATCGTCCCGGGGCCGGGGCGTAGGTCGCTGCCAGATGACGTGCGTCGGCCACCGGCCCGCGCGTAACGGATTCACGGCAACTCCCAGCGGCGCCACCGCCGGCCACTGCGTATTCGGCGATCCCGGTCTGCTGAAATCGGGCAGCGGCCAACGGGCGTCTGCTCGCTTCGCCGGTTTCGTCGAGCCCAGCGGATCTCGTAGCTGCATGCGGCGGCCCAGGCCATCCAGTCGGTGCCGTACGTGCGCAGGGTGTTGGGGGATCGGGAGGAGTGGAAGTGCGCGATACAGGTGGGTTTCCGCTGAAGGTGCCGACGGCTCGAGGATCATCTGGTTCGGACGTCGCGGCGGCGGTCCCTCCTCCGCGCTCGCGTGGTCCCGCCGCGCGGGCCCGACGGGTATCGGCGGACCGATATCGGCGTGCGGGCTTGCGGTTCGCGGGGGAGCGGGCGACGGTGGGACGGTGCGCGAGTTGCCCGAGGACCTCGAAGCCCTGCTGACCGAGTACGGCCGGCATCTGCGGCTCGGCCGTAACCGGTCGGCGCATACGGTGCGGGCCTATCTGGGTGATATCCGATCGCTGCTGGGGCATCTGGTCGATCACGCCGCCGACGCTTCGGTCCGGGAACTGGACCTGGCGGCCATGCGCTCGTGGCTGGCGGCGCACGCCGAGCGCGGCGCGGCCCGCACGAGTATGGCCCGGCGGGCCTCGGCGGCGCGGGCGTTCACCGCGTGGCTCACCCGGTCCGGTCTGCTCACGGTCGATCCCGGTCTCCGGCTGGCCGCGCCGAAAGCCCACCGCAGCCTGCCCGCCGTTCTCGGACAGGAGCAGGCCGGCCGAGTGATGAACGCCGCCGAATCAGGTGCCGAGCAGCACGATCCGATGGCGTTGCGGGATCGGCTCATTGTCGAACTGTTGTACGCCACCGGTATCCGGGTCGGCGAACTGTGCGGGCTCGATATCGACGATATCGACCGGGAGCGGCGGCTGGTGCGGGTCCTGGGCAAGGGCAACCGGGAGCGCTCGGCGCCGTTCGGTGGACCCGCCGACCACGCCGTGGGCGAATGGCTGCGCTATGGGCGTCCCACCCTGGCCACCGCCGAATCCGGTCGCGCATTGCTGCTGGGCCGGCGCGGCCGCAGGCTCGACCAACGTCAGGCGCGGGCGGTGGTACATGCCGTGGTGTCCGCGGTCCCGGGGACTGCCGATATAAGTCCGCACGGACTGCGGCACACCGCGGCCACACACCTCTTGGAAGGCGGCGCCGATCTGCGGGTGGTGCAGGAACTGCTCGGCCACGCCAGTCTCGCGACGACCCAGCTGTACACCCATGTGTCCATCGACCGTCTCCGAAAAGCCCACGATCAAGCGCATCCGCGGGCCTGAACCGTTCGAGTGCGGACGATCGCGGAGCGGAGCGGGGATCCCCGCGGCTTGTCCCCGCTCGGGTCCGCTACGGCACAGATCCGGGCTGTGGTGCCCGGCCTGTCCTGCCACCCGGCGCCCGGTTCCGATCTGCGACGTCCGGCGCCGGTTCGGCGAACGTTCCGGACGGCGGTTTCCGGCGCACACAGGGTTCTCGGCGCCTGATGGGAAAGGCGGCGTAACCGCCTGCAGCGAGATCGGATCGCTGATCCGGTCGTCTGTCGATACGCGCACGTCGGGCGACACGCACCGTGCCGAGCTGATGGTTGGACGCGTCCCGGCCCGGCGCTTACGCTGTCCGGCGGAGCCGTCCAACTGCGGCCGACCGGTACAGCGGGAGGTGAGCGTGCAAACCACTACCGGCGCGATCGCCGGATGAGTGCGGACCGCGAGGAGTCCGGGAACGCGGCAGTGGACGACGCGGCGCCGATCGACTACCGGTTCACGCTCGCCAACGAGCGCACATTCCTCTCCTGGATCCGCACCGCGCTGGGGCTGCTGGCCGGCGGGGTGGCGGTGCACGCGGTTGTACAGGAGCAGTGGAATACGGATTTCCGGACCGCGCTGGCCGTGAGCTGCCTGGTGCTTTCGCTGGTGGTGGCGGTGGGTGCGTATCTGCATTGGCGGCGGATCCGGGTCGCGATGGATCAGGGGCGGCCGCTGCCGGGCACCGTACTGGTTCCGGTGTTGTCCGCCGGAACCGCGTTCGTTGCGGTACTCGCCTGTGTGGCCGTACTCCTGCACTGAGGTGGTGTCGTGACGAATCCGACCGAGATCCGGCTGGCCGCGGAACGCACAGCGTTGTCCTGGCGGCGCACCTGCCTGGGATGCGTGGCGGTCGCGATTCTGCTCCTGCGCGCAGTCTTCGAGGAGGGGTGGGATCCGGCCGCGCTCCTGCCGGGTATCGCCTGCCTCGTCTTGCTGACCATCGCCGCACTGGGATATCGGCGCAATCGCCGCCTGCATCTCGGAGCTGCCGGTTCGGCCGTGCCGACGATCGGGTCGGTGGCCGTCGCGGTGGCGATCGCGGCGCTGGTCGTGGCCGGATACGTGGTGGTGCATCCCGGACCGCCCGGGTGAGGCACGGGTAGCCGAAGGCGCTTCGGGTCGCGCCGGTTACCCGCGGCTCGCGTATGACCGCGCGTTCATCCTGTCCGATATCGCCCTATCGGTCAGCTCCGGGAACAGCGCCGGGATGCGGTCGAAGGCCGTGGCCGGAGCGAAGTGGGTCACGCCGGAGCGCCCGACCGAAAACCGGGGCGATGTCGTCGGCGTGTCGCCGAGATCGTGCATGCCGAGGATGCTCGCCGCCTTCCACGCCCCGATGTCACCGAGCCTCGGGCCGGTCTCATCGGGCCGCGACCTGCAGGGCCAGGATCCGTTCGATACCGGATCGGGAGCGCGGCGCAGTGCGGTGAGTTCGGCCTCGTGCCGGTGCGCGTTTCGGCCGAAGCCGTCGAGCCTGTCGGCCTGCGCCGACACCATCGGTCTGTAAACCTGTGCTGAAGCTGTCGAGCCCACAGGCTGTGCCGAAGCCGTCGGGCTGTAGGCCTGTTGCGAAGCCGTCGAGTTCGCGAGTCGTGCCGAAGCCGTCGGTTTGTAAGCCCGTGCCGAATCGCTCGGGTCCGTGGGCTGTGCCGAAGCCGGGTACTCGCGCCGCTGATCGCACCACGGTCGGAAGCGACTCTCAGGGGCCGGCAGAGCTCGCCGGGTCCACCGGTTTCAGTCTGATCTGGGTCCTGCCCAGGAGCCCCAGCGGGTCCAGGTACTCACGTGACGCGTGTGCGGTGTTCTCCCGGCGCAGACCCCAGTGCAGACAGGCAGACGCGGCGCATCCGGGGTGGCCGGCAGCCAATTCGCCGATCCGAACGCCGCGGGTGACCCGCCGACCCACCTGCACCTCGCTGTCCACCGGCTCATAGGTGGTTCGTAAACCGCCCGGGTGGAGTATCGCCACCACTGCTTTACCGGCCACTTTCCCGGCGAAGACCACGGTTCCCGCACCGGCCGCGTAGACGGCCTGCCCGGGCACACCGGCCAGGTCCACGCCGCGATGGCCGGGTAGCCAGTCCTGCTCGGGTGGATCGAACGGCCGCACGACCACCGGACGCGGACGCAACGGCCAGTCGAACCGGGTCTCCGGCGCGGCCACCGCGGACCCCGGGATGTGCACGGCCACGGTCGTGAGTACCGCGACTGTCGCTATC
>JABFXT010000015.1 GCA_013361595.1 Nocardia sp.
GGCTGGGCCGGCACGGCGCGGCCGCCAGCGCTTCGGCGATCTTGCTGCGTGTATGGGCCGGATCGATGACCTCGTCGACCACCCCGATCGCCACCGCCCGGTCCACCCCACCCGCGATGGCTTCGTGTTCGGCGGTGAGCCGCTCGTGCAGTGCCTCGCGCTCTTCCTCGGGGGCGGCGGCCAAGGCTTTCTTGTGCAGGATGCCGACGGCGGCCTTCGCACCCATCACCGCGACCTCCGAACCCGGCCACGCGTAGACCGCGGTGGCGCCGAGCGCGCGCGCGTTCATCGCGATATAGGCGCCGCCGTAGATCTTGCGGGTGACCAGGGTGACCCGCGGCACCCGGGCTTCGGCGAACGCGTGCAGCAGTTTCGCGCCGCGCCGCACCACGCCGTCCCATTCCTGGCCGACACCGGGCAGGTAGCCGGGGACGTCGGTGATCACGACGAGCGGGATACCGAAGGCATCGCAGAGCCGGACGAACCGGGCCGCTTTCTCGGCGCTCTTGGAATCCAGGCACCCGCCCAGGCGCAGCGGATTGTTGGCGAGGACACCGACGGTGCGACCGGCCAGCCGGCCGAGACCGGTCACCATGGAGCGGGCGTAGCCGCCCTGCAGTTCTTCGAAGCTGGATTCGCCGTCGACATTGTCGAGCAGTTCGTGGACCAGCGGTTT
This sequence comes from Nocardia sp., assembly GCA_013361595.1. Taxonomy (GTDB): domain Bacteria; phylum Actinomycetota; class Actinomycetes; order Mycobacteriales; family Mycobacteriaceae; genus Nocardia. The sequence continues at coordinate 677 of JABFXT010000015.1, forward strand.
GACATCGTAGGCGCGTTTGGCCGAGGCCGGCAGCAGCGCCAGCAGGTCGACATCTCCGTGTTCGGCGGCGCGCAGGTCGAATTCGCCCTGTTCGGCGAACATCGATACCAAGCGGCGGGCACGGTGCACGGCATCGGCTTCGTCGTCGGCCACGATATGAGTGACACCGGACTTCTTCCCGTGGGTTTCCGGGCCACCCAGCGTCGCCATATCCACTTGTTCACCGGTGACACTGCGCACCACGTCGGGACCGGTGACGAAGACCCGCCCCTCGGGGGCCATGATCACGATATCGGTGAGGGCGGGACCGTAGGCCGCGCCGCCGGCCGCGAAACCGAGTACCACCGAGATCTGCGGTACCAGGCCGGAGGCACGGACCATGGCTTCGAAAACCAGGCCGACCGCGTGCAGGGCCTCCACGCCTTCGGCCAGCCGCGCACCACCGGAATGCCAGAGACCGACCACCGGCGCCCCGGACTCGATCGCGGTGTCGATCGCGTCGACGATGTGCTTGCAGCCCTCCACACCCATCGCACCACCCATCACGGTGGCATCGGAGCAGTAGGCGACGGTACGCACGCCGTCGACCTCGCCGACCGCGGCGAGCACGCCCGACCGGTCGCGGGCGTGCAGCGGCAGCACGGTGCCGGGGTCGAAGAAACGCTGGAGTCGCCCGAGTGGGTCACGCGGATCCGTCGCGGTTTCCTGATGGCGGGCCGGAGCGATAATCGTCATCGCGTTCTCTCCTCGATGATGGGTGACCGACACACCGGCCACGGGTGCCCGAGAGACCGGACAGGGCCGCCCGGATGAACCCGGCGGCCCCGTCTGTGGGTCGTCGAACTACTCGGCGGGCAGCTAGGCCCGACCGAAGGCGAGCGCGACATTGTGCCCACCGAAACCGAACGAGTTGTTGATCGCGTACTCGATCTCCTGGCGGCGGGCTTCGCCCTTCACCACGTCGAGGTCGATCTCGGGATCCTGGTTTTCCAGGTTCAGGGTGGGCGGCACGATGCCGTCCCGGATGGCCATCACGGTGAGCACGGACTCCAGCGCACCGACGGCGCCGATCGAGTGTCCGAGCGCCGATTTGGGCGCGTAGACCGAGGCGTGATTGCCGACGGCCTTGTTGATCGCCTTCGCCTCGGCGGTATCGCCGATCGGGGTGGCGGTGGCGTGGGCGTTGATATGGGTGATGTCCTGTTTGGACAGACCCGCGGTCTGCATGGCCCGGGTCATGGCGCGGGCGGCGCCCGTGCCCTCGGGGTCCGGTGCGACCAGATGGAAGCCGTCGGAGGTGATACCGGCGCCCAGCAGGCGGGCGTGGATGGTGGCACCGCGGGCCTTGGCGTGCTCTTCGGTCTCGATGACCATGAGCGCACCGGCCTCGCCGAAGACGAATCCGTCACGATCGGAGTCGAAGGGGCGCGAGGCGCCCTTCGGATCGTCGTTGCGGGTGCTCATCGCGCGCATCATGGTGAACGCGGCAATCGGCACGGCATCGATGAAGCCCTCGACACCGCCGGTGACGACCATATCGGCGTCGCCCATGACGATCATGCGCCATGCGTTGGCGATACCTTCGGAACCCGACGAGCACGCCGAGACCGGAGTGACCACTCCTGCCCGGGCCTTCAGCTCGAGACCGACGACGGCAGACGGCCCGTTCGGCATGACCATCTGAACAGCGAGCGGCGAGATCTTGCGATAGCCCCCGTTCTTCAGCTTGTCGACCGAATCGATGAGCGCGTCACCGCCACCTAGTCCAGTGCCGATGGCCACACCCAGTCGCTCCGGATCGACCTCCGGACTGCCCGCGTTGCGCCAGACTTCGCGGCCGAGCACGGTCGCGAGCTGTTCGACATAGGCCATCCGGCGGGTTTCGACCCGGCTCAGCAGCGTATCCGGACGAACCTTCAGGTGGCCGCCGATACGGACCGGCAGATCGTATTCCTCGACGAAGGAGTCCTCGAGAACGTCGATACCGCTCTCGCCGTTGAGGAGACCCTTCCACGTCGCATCGACGTCACCCGCGATCGACGTGGACGCCGCCAGGCTCGTGACGACGACGTTCGGGAAGTTCCCGTTCAAGGTGGAAGGAGTGGTCACGGTGTCGGCCCTACTCGGCGTTGTCGAACTTGGCCTTGAGCTCGGCGGCGGTGTCAGCGTTCTCCGCCTCGAGCTTCTGGATGTAGTTGACGGCGTCACCGACCGTCTTCAGGCTGGCCAGATCTTCGTCCGGGATCTTGACCCCGTACTTGTCCTCGGTCTGAACCGCGATCTCGACCATGGACAGCGAGTCGATGTCCAGGTCATCGACGAAGGACTTCTCGATGGTCACCTCGGAGGGTTCGATACCCGTAACCTCTTCGATGATCTTGCCGAGTTCCTCGACGATTTGTTCCTGGGTCAGAGCGGCCACTTCGTGGCTCCCTTCTAATTTTCTCGTGTAGGGCTTACATATTTCTTCGGGCCGGATCGGTGTACGTGTTACGCCGCTCCGGTGCCGTGCTCCCGCGAGGTTCCTCGGAAACACGGCCGTAGGCAAGCTAGCCGGAGCTCGTGAGCTCGGCGAGCGCGGGGATGTCCTCGGGGGTCTTCAGCGCCAGGTTGGGGGTGCCTTTGAGCTCCCGTTTGGCAATACCGACGAGTGTTCCCGCCGGTGGCAACTCCGCCACCGCCGAGACGCCGGCCTGCCGGACGGTTTCGGTGCACAGGTCCCACCGGACGGGCCGGGTGACCTGCGCGGCGAGCTTAGCCACCGCGTCCGCGCCGGACTCGACCGGCTTACCGTCGGCGTTCGACAGCAGCGGGCGAACCGGCTCGTGCGGGGTGATCTCGGCGATCGCCGCCGTCACCGCCTTCTGCGCGGGAGCCATGAACTCGGTGTGGAACGCGCCCGCTACCGGAAGCGCCCGTACCCGGGCCTTCTCCGGCGGGTTCGCGGCCAGTTCGGCCAGTGCGTCCAGACGCCCCGCCGCCACGATCTGTCCGGTGGCGTTGCGGTTGGCCGGGACCAGTTCCAGTTCTTCGAGCCGTGCCAGCACAGCGGCCTCGTCGCCGCCGAGCACCGCGGACATACCTGTGGGCTCGAGCGCGCACGCCTTCGCCATTTCGGCACCGCGGATGGCTGCCAGCGTAACTGCTTGGTCGGCGGAGATCACGCCGGCGACCGCCGCGGCGGCGAGTTCGCCCACCGAGTGGCCGGCCACGAGGGTGTCGGCCGGTACCCGCTTGTCGCCGATCTCGGCGAAAGCGAGCAGCGCGGCGGCGACCACCAGCGGCTGGGTCACCGCGGTATCGGTGATCTCTTCGGCGGTCGCTTCGGTCCCGAGCCGGATCAGATCCAGGCCGGATTCCTTCGACCACAGTGCGAGGCGGTCACGAGCGCCGGGCAGATCGAGCCAGGGCGCGAGCATGCCGGGTGTCTGAGAGCCCTGTCCAGGGGCGAACAACGCGATCACGTACCTAAGAAAACACTGTGAGACCGCTTTCGCGAGATGTCGACGTGACTAGAGCTTTCGGACAGCTTTTGTATGGTCTCCACAAAAGCCCGCGTGGGGTGTCCGGATCGACCGAATCGGGGTGCGCGTTACAGCCCATCTTTGTCCATTGGGACAAAAGAGTCGTCTGATGCTTGTGACGATGATTCTTTATGTGTTCGTGTCAAACGACCGACTGTGGCGGCGATTCGTAACACATACGCATCCCGCGGATTGAGCGGATCACGGCCGGTGACTTCCCCGATCCGCTTCAGGCGATACCGCACCGTATTTGGATGAACGTACAGTTGACGCGCACACATCTCGACCGCGCCGCCGCATTCCAGGTAGGCGTCCAGGGTGTCCGCCAAGGCAGAACCGGCAGAAGCCAACGGAAGGACAAGGTACTCGACGAGCGCGTCCACCGCAGCTCGATCGCCGAGCAACGCCCGTTCCGGCAGGAGTTCCATGGCGTGGACCGGGCGCGGCGCCTCCCGCCAGCCGATCACCGCCTCCATTCCCGCCAGAGCCTCCAGGGCGCTGTTGTGCGCCGCACCCAGCGTGCGGGTGGTCGGTCCGATCACCACCGGTCCGTCCGAGAACGCCTCGGTGAGCAGATCGGCCATGAACGGCGAGCTGTGCAGCGCGTCCCCCAGCTGGCCGCTCACCACCATCACCAGCCGCGCGCCCTGCACTACCGCCAGCGCGGCCCGGCCGTGCCGGGCCGCGATCGTATGCACCGCGCCCACCACCGAGACGCCCTGATCCCGTGGCGGTGTGCCCACCAGCACTGTCGCGGGTGCGGTCGCGTCCCAGTTCAGCGTGGCCGCCCGGGAGAGCATGTCGGGGCCGGTATCGCCGCGCACCACGGCGTCCACCACCAGCGCCTCGAGCCGGGTATCCCAGGCACCGCGGGATTCGGCCGCGCTGGCGTACACCGAGGCGGCCGCGAAACCGAGCTCACGCCCGTATCGCAGCACCGCCTCGGTGAGCGCGACCAGTTGCCTGTCGTTGCGCGCCAGCGCGGGCAGCCACTGTTCGAAGAACTCCATGGCCACCCGGACCATGTCCACGGTCTGGCGCAGCGTCAGCCGCCGCGCCAGATCCTGTGGAATGACCTGGAAGGCGTCCAGGCTGAACCGGATATCGCTGTCCGGGTCCTGGAGCCATTCCAGGAAATTGACCACCGCGGTCTGCACCAGCATCTGGACCCCGGCGCGCTGCGCGGCGTCCAGATCGGCGAAGAACGGCAACCGGTCCTGCATCGACCCCACGGCTTCGGTGGACAGCCGGCCGGAGAACTGCTTCACCCGCCGGAGCAGGGTGTCCGGTAAGGGGTCACGGGTCTGCCGGTTCGGCGACAGGGCGCCGGTCGGCAGGTACACCTCGTGCTCGTTGGAGCCCTCGGTGACCCGGCGCGGACGCGGTGGTCTGCGTTCGATCATCGAACCGCCGTCACTCCGCGTCTCCGGCCCCGCCCGCGGTGAACTCCGGAGCCGCCGCCACATCGTCGATCCGGTACCGGGCGGCCGCCTCGGCGGCCTTCGCCGGATCCAGCTCGCCGATCCGGCCCAGACCCGCCAGCGCGGCGACCACGATGGACTCCGCGTCGACGTTGAACACCCGGCGGGCGGCGGGCCGGGTATCGGAGAACCCGAATCCGTCGGTCCCCAGCGTGGTGAAATCGCCCGGGACCCATTTGCGGATCTGGTCCGGCACGGCGCGCATCCAGTCGGTGGCGGCCACGAACGGCCCCTTCGCGCCGGCCAGGGCCCGGGCCACGTAGGGCTGCCCCGCGTCCTCACCCGGATGGTGCAGCGCCTCGATCTCGAGTTCGAGCGCTTCCCGGCGCAACTGACCCCAGGAGGTCACCGACCAGACATCGGCGGCCACCCCCCAGTGATCGGCCAGCAGCTGCTGGGCCCGCAGACCGTCGGGCA
>JABFXT010000672.1 GCA_013361595.1 Nocardia sp.
GTATGTGAGCCGTCCCGAGCTCTCCCGGCCACCTTTTCCCACCCCGCCCCACCGGGATCCTCCACCGCGCTCCACCCACCCGTCCGACTGGGCGTGAACAGGGGGTTTGCTGGAAGTTGACGGAGCCCGCCGGAGCCGGTGGCGGTGGACGCGCGCAAGGAGGCAGGGCCCGCGAAAAGTTCACCCTGCCGGTGATAGCTGGGGTGACCTGCGAAATCGGTCGGCCGGGGAGCCACATCACCCCGTGTTTCGATTGAAAGTGGGGGAAAGTGGGGTAATGTGGAGCGCGCACTACAGGAGAGGCCGTGAGGCACTCGACCGGCCCAGCCGGTCAACACCATTCGAGGTGGTCCGGTAGGAGGTATCGGGTTGTTTCTCGGTACTTACACACCTCGTCTGGACGACAAAGGGCGGCTCACGTTGCCCGCGAAGTTTCGAGACGATCTGGCGGGAGGGTTGATGGTCACCAAAGGACAGGACCACAGCCTTGCCGTCTATCCGAAGGACGAGTTCAGCGCGCTCGCCCGGCGCGCCGCGTCGGCATCCCGGAGCAACCCGCAGGCGCGGGCGTTCATCCGGGCGCTGGCAGCGGGTACGGACGAACAGCGGCTGGATTCGCAGGGCCGGATCGTACTGTCGGCCGAACATCGCCGGTACGCAAACCTCACCCGCGACTGTACGGTCATCGGTTCGGTCGACTTCCTGGAGATATGGGACAAACAGGCGTGGGAGACCTACCTCGCCGAGCACGAGGAGGACTACGCGCAAGCGAGAGACGAGGCACTGGGCGGAATCTTCTAGCCCGCGCGAGTGCCACGCGGCCTCTGCCCGGATGCGGACCCTGACGTACTTCCCCGACGCCAGGTGCCGCTTCGGTCAGAGACCCCGCGGCATTCGTATCGTCACCGATTTCCTTCTGGCGCACAGATAGTGAGCGCGCCGGATCGAGCGGCGGCGCGGCCGCATCTCGCGCAATCAATTGTTCGCCCGCTTCGGCGCCGGTGATCCGCATCCACACGGTCGCGGCGCGACCCGAATCGGGTCGTCACGGAGCGAGGCATGGATCCGGGAGGTCGATTTGAACCGTGAGCAGCACGGCACACGACACGTCCCTGTTCTGCTCACCCGCGCAGCCGAATTGCTCGACCCGGTACTCGACACACCGGCAGCTGTCTATCTGGACGCGACACTCGGGCTCGGTGGTCACGCCGAGTATTTCCTGCGCACCCACGCCGATCTCCGGCTCGTAGGTCTCGATCGCGATACCCGCGCACTCGCGCTCAGCACCGAACGCCTCCGGCCCTATACCGACCGGATCACACTCGTGCACACCCGATACGACGGAATCGCCGAGGCGCTCGGGCAGGCGGGTCTGCCCGCCGCCGGCTCGGTGAGCGGCATCCTGATGGATCTCGGTGTCTCGTCCATGCAGCTGGACGAGGCCGACCGCGGTTTCGCCTACTCCGTGGACGCACCGCTGGATATGCGGATGGACGCGACCACCGGCCCGACCGCCGCGGATGTGCTCAACACCTACAGCAAGGGCGAGATCGCCAGGGTCCTGAAGGTCTACGGCGAGGAGCGTTTCGCGAACAAGATCGCCGCCGAGATCGTGCGCAGGCGGGCCCGGCAACCGCTGCGGACCAGTGCCGAACTGGTGAGCCTGCTCTACGACACCATTCCCGCCCCCGCCCGGCGAACCGGCGGCCATCCGGCCAAGCGGACCTTCCAGGCGCTGCGGGTCGAGGTGAACGGTGAACTCGATTCACTGCGCGCGGCGCTACCGGCCGCGTTGGCGGCCCTGCGACCGGGCGGGCGGATCGTGGTCATGTCCTATCAATCGCTCGAGGACCGGGTCGTCAAACACGAACTGGCCGATCGCGCGAAATCCCGTACTCCGGTCGGACTTCCGGTCGAGCTGCCCGGTATGGGCCCGGAGTTCCGCATCTTGACCCGGGGCGCCGAACAGGCGGGTCCGGCCGAGATCGAGGAGAACCCGCGTGCCGCGCCGGTCCGGATGCGCGCGGCCGAGAAGATCGTGCAGGAGGCGGGATGAACCCGGGCACCGGCCGTACCGCAGCGGCCCGCGGAGCAGCGAATTCGCTTGTCCGCGTGCGGCGATTGCGGTACGACGGTGTGCATGCGATATCCGGATATCGCAGAGGTGTTCGCAAAGTCGTGGTGTCAGGGGAGCACCGGCTGGGCATTACGGACCACAGCACAAACGCGCGCGGGCCGATACCGCGCGCAATCACACCGATACGGGGGTGTCAGGTATGAGCGTGAGCACACGTACCGAGACCGGGCGGCCGGCTCGGCGGGTACACGACGCGGAACGGGTGAAATCCGGTGCGGCGCAGCGGGCATACGCCCGGCGCCGCCAACGCACCGGCGGACCCGGCGCGGCACCGGTGGCCGCGCCGCGTACCGAACTGGCGGGGCGGGGTCCGTTCGTGGCCGCGATCCTGGCCATGTTCGGCTGTGGACTCGCGCTCACCCTGGTACTGACCACACGCGCCGCCGAGGACAGCTATCAGCTCAGCGACGCACGCGAGGCCAACCGGGTGCTCTCCGACGAACGTGCCGCCCTGCAGCGCGAGGTCGCCGCGGCCGATTCGCCGCCCGAACTCGCCACCCGCGCACGTGAACTCGGCATGATCCCGGCCCGGGATCCGGCCCGGCTGGTGGTGGCCCCGGACGGGACGGTCACTGTGTTCGGTGAACCGAAGCCCGCGCAGGGTCCGCCTGCTCCGCCGCTGAACGGGCCGCCGCGCGGCGGGGCGCCCCGCACCGGCCCCGCCCCGGTGGAACGGATCGTGCCGGTGCCGGCCCTGCCGCGGTCGGATTCCGCCACGCCGAGCCCCGGCGATGTACTCGCGGCACCCGGCGCCGATCCCACTCCGGTGCCGCAGCAGGCCGAGGGCGTTCCGGCGCCGGATGTACCGGCTCCGGCCCCATCGGTGGCCCCGGAAGGGGACGCACCGGCCGACGGGGGCATCCCGCAGCCCGCTCCGGCCGAGGGTGCCGCTCCGGCCGATGTTCCCGCTCCGGTCGAGGGCGCGGCGCCCGCCCCGGCCGATGTTCCGGCACCGGTGGACGTGCCGGGTGCCACCGAACCCACTCCGGTCGCGCCGTTGCCGCCCGTTACGGCGGGTGAGGAGATGCGATGAACCGGCGCGGTTCGGGGCGCGGCCGCGATTCCGCGCCGAGATCCCGGGCCGCGGTCGGGCGCGGGAAGTCGAAGCAGAAATCCGCCGAGGTGGCCGAATCGGCCCGACCACGTCCGCCCACGCGGTCGCGCCCGAATTCTCGATCCGCGCCGAACGGCCCGGTCCGGGTCCGGCTCGGCGTGGGCCGGTTGATCATGCTGGTGGCGCTGACCGTGGTGGCGCTGCAACTGCTGTGGATCCAGACCATCGCCGCGCCGACCCTGTCGGCGCAGGCGGCCGGGCAGCGCACCGCGTATCAGGACCTGCCCGCCACCCGGGGCACCATCACCGACCGCAACGGCAAATCACTGGCGTTCACCGTCACCGCGCAATCGCTGAACTTCCAGCCGGTCCGGGTCCGCAAGGATCTCGCCGACGCCCGGGCGAAGGACGATACGGCACCCGACCCCGATCGGCGGCTCGAGGATATCGCGCGCACCGTGCACCAGGTGCTCGGTGCCGAGGGGCCCGGGGAAGCCGAGTTGCTGGACAAGCTGCGCAGCGATCAGACCTTCGTCTACCTGGCGCGCAATGTCGACCCGCGCAAGGCCGACGAGATCACGGCGAAATTCCCCGAGATCGGGACCGAGCGGCAGGATCCGCGCGATTATCCGGGCGGTGCGCTGGCGGCCAATATCGTCGGTGCCACCGGCTGGGACGGCCACGGCCGGGTCGGGCTGGAAGCCTCACTGGATTCGGTACTCGCCGGCACCGACGGCTCCTACACCTACGACCGCGGCTCCGACGGCGCGGTGATCCCCGGCAGCGTCCGCGACCGCCAGCCCGCGGTGGACGGGAACAACGTCGAACTCACACTGGACTCCTACCTGCAGAATCATGTGCAGCAGCAGGTACAGCAGGCCAAAGACCGATCCGGCGCGAAATCGGCGTCCGCGGTGGTCCTGGACGCCAAGACCGGCCAGGTGCTGGCCATGGCCAACGACAACACGTTCAATCCGGCGCTCGGTCCACAGCACTGGGATCCGGCCGGGCTGGACAACCCGTCGGTGACCCAGCCCTTCGAGCCGGGCTCGGTGAACAAGGTGGTCACCGCGGCCGCGGCCGTCGAGTACGGGCTCACCACACCCGACGAGGTGCACCAGGTACCGGGTCGTATCGATATGTCCGGAGTCACCGTCGGCGACGCCTGGGAACACGGTGTCGCTCCGTACACCACCACCGGGATCTTCGGTAAGTCCTCGAATGTGGGCACCCTCATGCTGGCGCAGCGGGTGGGTGAGGACCGGTTCGCCGATATGCTCGAACGCTTCGGCCTGGGCCGCCGAACCGAGGTCGGACTCCCCGGTGAGAGTTCCGGGCGGCTGCCGGCCCGGGACCAGTGGTCCGGTGGTACCTTCGCCAACCTGCCGATCGGTCAGGGTCTTTCGATGACCACGCTGCAGATGACCGGGATGTACCAGGCCATCGCCAACGACGGGGTCCGGATACCGCCGCGTATCGTGCGCGCGACCGTGGCGCCCGACGGGACCCGCAGCGAGGAGCCGGCTCCCGAAGGCGTGCGGGTGGTGAGCCCGCAGACCTCGCGGGTGCTGCGCACCATGTTCCAGTCGGTACTGCAGAACGATCCGACCGGGGTGCAGATGGGAACCGGGTCCGCGGCCGCCGTCGACGGGTACCGGATCGCCGGGAAGACCGGTACGGCGCAGCAGGTCGATCCGAACTGTGGCTGCTATTCGAGTTCCTCGTACTGGATCACCTTCGCCGGTATCGCGCCCGCGGACGATCCGCGCTACGTGATCGGAATGATGCTCGACGCGCCGGTGCGCAGTGCCGACGGTAGCGGCGGGCAGTCGGCGGCACCGCTGTTCCACGACATCGCGTCCTGGGCCCTGCAGCGCGATCGGATACCACCGTCGAGCGAACCGGAACGGCAGTTCGTCCTGCAGGCGTCGTGATTCGGCGAACCGGCTTACCCGACCGTGACTCGGCGTCGGTAACCTGACTCGTCGTCGTATCCGCGCTTCATCATGCAGAGAGGAATCCTGTGCCCGCGCAGTCCAGCCAGCACGCGCTGCGGCCGGCCCGGCCGCTGTCGACACCGCTGCCCGACCTGCTGGAACTGATCGGCGCCGAACTTCGGCCACCGGTCGCCACCGACCTGCTCGTCACCGGTATCGAACAGCGCTCCGACGCGGTTCTACCCGGTGACCTGTTCACGGCGTTACCCGGCTCCCGGGCGCACGGTGCCCGGTTCGCCGCGGCCGCGGTATCCCGCGGCGCGGTCGCCGTCCTCACCGATGCCGCCGGCGCGGAACTGGCCGGTGAGCTGTCGGTGCCGGTTCTCGTACGGGAGAATCCACGCGCGATCCTGGGTGAACTCTCGGCGGCGATCTACGGACATCCGTCGGAGCGGTTGCGGATCATCGGCATCACCGGCACCTCCGGCAAGACCACCACGTCGTATCTGGTGGAGGCCGGGCTGGCCGCCGGTGGGCTGTCCACCGCGCTGATCGGCACCATCGAGACCAGGATCGGGGGGCGCCGTGTTCCCAGCGCGCTCACCACACCCGAGGCGCCGCAACTGCACGCCATGTTCGCGCTGATGGTGGAGCAGGGGGTGGACGCGGTGGTGATGGAGGTGTCCAGTCACGCGCTGACCCTGGGCCGGGTCGACGGGGTCCGGTTCGCGGTGGGGGCGTTCACCAACCTGTCCCAGGACCATCTGGATTTCCACGCCGATTTCGAGGACTATTTCGCCGCCAAGCGCCGGCTGTTCGAGCCGGAGTCCCCGGTGGCCGCCCGTACCTCGGTGGTGTGTGTGGACGATGCCTGGGGGCGTCGTCTCGCCGACGGGCTGGATGTGCCGGTCAGCGTATCGACCACCGGATCCGCGGAGTGGTCGCTGGCCGGTCCCGCCCACGCG
>JABFXT010000022.1 GCA_013361595.1 Nocardia sp.
CGGGAAACCGTAGTCGGTTCCGGCGTCGGTGATCTCGTTGGGCCAGCGGGTGCGGGCGAGACGGTCGTCGAGGTCGTCCAGGTCGGCTTGGGGGATATCGATGTGGAATGGGGTGATCATGATCGCGCTCCGGGATGTTCGTCCGCAGCCGGCGAGGAACCCCGGCTTTGATTGGCGTAACCAATGTTGGTGTGTCCAACTATAGTCCAATTTGTTGGTTGCGCCAACTGATTGCCGGAACGGCTGCCGTCACCGTGCCGGCGGTAGTGGTCCTTCCGCCACCCGTGGGTGGCCGAACCGGGGCGATACCAGGTAGACCAGCTGCCCCTTCCTGTCCGCACCGATGTGGTGACGGGAGAAACCCGCCCTCGCCGCGACGTGCAGCGAGGCGGCATTTTCCGGTCGGATCGTCGCCCACACCCGCGGTATCCCACAGTGCGCCGCCTCCCGCAGTACCGCCCGCGCGACTTCGCTCGCAAACCCCCGGCCTCGATCGTTCGCTCGGCGCGGAGAAGCCGCTTCATCCGAGTACGAGAGGTAACTTCGCGGCCAGCTCGCCCAGCGCCGCGGTCTCCTCGTCGGTCGCCGGGCGCCGGCCGGTGCCGACCAGTAGCGCGTCGCGATCGGAGAACGACGCGGGAAAAGCGGTGCCCGCGATGTCCTCCAGGAGTTCCCGGGAGCGGGTGAGCCCGGCCGCCGGTGGTTGTGCCGCATCCGGGAGACAGGCGACCAGATCGAGGTGGTGCAGGGTCCATTCCAGGACATACGCGGTCAGATAATCGCCCACGGTGAGTACTTCGTCACGGGTACTCACGCGTTGATCCGGGTCGGCCAGGGCAGCGGCGCGACCCGCGGCCGAGCCGACATCGTCGAGATGCAACTCCAGCAGGCGCGGCTCGCCGTACGCGGCCGCCAGCCTGACGATCAGCGCGTCGAGCGGATCGGCCCCGGTGGGCGGTGTCTCGGCGATATCCCAGTAGGTCGCCGCGTTCCGGGTCGGCTTCTTCTCGGTGTGCGTGACGAGGGTGATCAGCACATCCTGTGCATCGATGATCAGATGACACACCAGATCACGGACCAGCCAGCCGGTGCACCCGCACGGCTGCGCGAAATCCACGTCCGAGAGTCCGGCGACCGCCGTGCGCAACGCTGTCCACGAAAGTGAGAACGGGTCCACTGCCGCAAATTAGCAGCGCAGACCCGCCATTGCGACCGATTTCGGCACGGCCACCGCCGGATCATCCGTCCGGCGGACGAGTTCCCGCCGCACCGCCCGATCGGTCGAGGCGCGTGTAGCCCTGCAGCGGTGCGACGATATCGTATTCCGCCAGCTGCGGTGGCGTATCGATCATCGGTTCGGTCGCCACGAACCCTTTTCGCCGATAAATCCCTTCGGCATCGGTATTCGCGATGACATGGAGACGGATATCGGTCGGCCCCCAGTATTCGGATGCCGCAGCCCATAATTGCCGGCCTACTCCGACGCCCTGCCAGCCCGGCAGCACGTACCACGCACTGAGGTAACCGGTGCCGTCGGGTTCTCGTTTCGGATGAATGAAGCCGGCGACACCGCCGTCGGGCGTTCTGGCGACGAAGATCGGCTCGCCCGCGGTGATCTGCGAACGCCAGTTGACGATCCAGCGGGGGCCCAGACTGTTCAGCAGGAACTCCTTCAGCCGGGCGATGTTCGGCAGGGATTGGTAGGCGCCCTCGGTGGCGAGCACGTGGGCGCGGGTGATCCCCGCGGCATCGGCCGGTCGGGCCCGTTCGACAGTCACGATATCGCCCGATCGGTAGGTATCGCCGCGGCGCTCACCCAGATAGGCCGGCGAAAATGTGGTCTGCGACGGTGCGCGGCGGCCGGGTGAGACGAATGCCCTGTTGCCGATGAAAGCGGTGGTGCTGTGTCGTTCGGCGGATTCGCGTAGCGTGCCACCGAAGTTCGTGTAGTACCTCCCGGCCTGGGACCCGCCCGCGTCCAGCAGATCGGACATCCATTTCGTCCCGGTGACGAAGACCTGCCCTATTGCGCCCGCCATGAACCATCCTTCTCAGTTCGGGGGTGCGGGAGTTCTACACCGATTCGATGCCGCATCCTGGCTGAATGGTACTGCCTCATCGTCGGCCGCGACGGAACTGCGCGCGCCGGTGGATCGGTGCGACTGTCGGCGCGCCCGGTAGTCGAGCCGGGCGGGTGGACCGATCATGACTGTATGGCTTCTCGAGAGATCAGCGGCCGGACGCATCTGTGGCGCAACACGGGAACTGTGCTGTGCGCGCTGCTGTTCTACTACTTCGTTCCGGTCGGCCTGGAGCTCCCGGGCTTCTGGCCCACCCGAGTTGCCACGCTGGTCGCGTTCGTCACCGGAGTGGGTGGGCTGTCGTGGCTGGCCTACCGGCGCATCGGTCAGTTCCTGGCGCAGAGCAGGGATACCGGGCACCGGGTCGACGGCCTGCTCTTCCTGATCTCGCTGGTGGTGCTGTTCTTCTCGCTGTTCTACTACGTACTCGAACTGCGTCAGCCGGGGCAGTTCACCGATCTGCGGACCCGTAACGACGCGCTGTACTACACCGTGGCCACGCTGGGAACCGTCGGATTCGGCGACGTCCACGCGGTGGGCCAGGCCGCGCGGATCGCGACCACTGTCCAGATGGCGTTCGACCTGGTGGTGATCGGCACCCTGCTGGCGGTCACCACCACCGGGATCACCCGGCGTTTGGATCACCCCGATGTCGGAGAGCCCCGGTAGCCTGATCGTGTGCCCGAACTACCGGAGGTGGAAGCGCTGGCGCAGTTCCTGCGGGAACACGCGGTAGGCGCGGTGGTGGGGCGTATCGATATCGTGGCGCTCAGCGCGATCAAAACCTTCGATCCGCCGGTCACGGCACTGTCCGGGCGCGATGTCACCGGCGCCGGCCGGTGGGGGAAATTCCTCGGGATGGAGTGCGGCGGTCTCTGGCTCATCACGCATCTGTCCCGGGCGGGCTGGCTGCGCTGGACCGACAATCCGGCCGTCGGCCCGCCCAAACCCGGTCGCGGCCCGCTCGCGCTGCGCGTGCACTTCTTCACCCCCGCGGGCGATACCCCCGCCTTCGATCTCACCGAGGCAGGTACCAAGAAGCGGCTCGCCGTCTATATCGTCGACGATCCGGCAAAGGTCCCGGGAATCGCCCGCCTCGGGCCGGACGCGCTGGCTGTCACCGAGGAGCAGTTCGCCGGACTCCTGGCCGCCGCGCCGGGCCGGATCAAGAACGTCCTGGTCGATCAGACCGTGCTCGCCGGGATCGGTAACGCCTATTCCGACGAGATCCTGCACACCGCGAAGATCTCCCCGTTCGCCACGGCGAAGACGCTGTCGGCGGCGAAGGTCGGCGCCCTGTACGAAGCACTGCGCACGGTACTGCTGGATGCCGTAGCGCGTTCGGCGGGGCAGGACGCGGCCCGGCTCAAAGGGGAGAAGCGCTCAGGGATGCGGGTGCACGGACGCACCGGTCAGCCCTGTCCGGTATGCGGGGACACGGTGCGCGAGGTCGCGTTCACGGACAGGTCGTTCCAGTACTGCCCCACCTGCCAGACCGGCGGTAAGGTCCTCGCCGACCGCCGGATGTCGCGACTGCTCAAGTAGGCAGTCGCCCGGATACTGCGCCGGGATCGTGCCGTACGGGCTACCGGTCCGCGGTGGTGCCGGGGTCCGCGCCGCTCCTCTCGACGGCTTCCCGCAGTACACGCAGATCGGCCGACAGTTCCGCTTCCGTCGCTTCGTCCGCGAGCCAGGAATGCCGCTGTTTCGCCGCCTGCAGGTAGGCCAGACGCGTCCGCCCGCCCCGGGCCCAGGCTCGCGAGCAGGCGCTGCCGCAGCTGATCGGCGATACGGAGCATCGTGACAGCGGACCGCGTACCGACCCGAGAGCGGAACCGGCGCCGTGGATAACGGCTCGGCACAGGTCCCCCCGACGAGAGGTCCGACCGTTTCGGCGCTGCACGACCCGAATGTAACGGACTGCCCGGCGATGAGAAGCGGCTGTGCCCGAAAGAGCACAGCTTCAGTCCGAATGCTTCGGTCCGGGTGTGTCGCTGTCCGGTTCGGGGCGCTCGTCGCCGTCGGAGAGTCCGTCCGTCGCGTTCACGGCGGCATCGGCAGCGGCGGCGGCCAAGGGGTGTTCGGCCGCGACGGCGTCGAGCAGTGATCCGTCGCCGGCCGGATCGGCCGCTGTCGTGTCCTCGACAACGGTTCCGCTACGGCCGACTCCCGCCGGGACCAGCAGTGGTGCGCGTACCCCCGCCCACAATTTCCGCCGGTCGCTGTCCGGGTCGTTGTCCACCCGGGCGGGCGCGTCGATGATCAGTGTGCTGCGTGCGTCTTCGGTGTAGCGCGGCCAGGACGCCAGCGGTTCGCCCGTCCGAGCGAAATGCAGCCAGTTGTTCTGGATCCGGCGGGTCACCGAGAGCAGGCCGCGTCGGCTGCCACCGGCGGTGAGGGCCCGGCTCCACGGTTCGTAGACCGCGCCGAAGGTCGGCAGCAGATCGGTCGCGTGGGTGGCGCCCAGTTTGTACAGCTGGAACACCCGTGGCGCGAAATCGTAGCGATAGGCGTAGGTGGGGGAGTGGCGGCTGTGCCCCTCCATCACCGCGACCGACGGACGCCAGAAGAAATAGTCCCCACCGGCGCGGATCGCCGCTCGCTCGGCCGGGAAGCCCGGATAGGTGGAGAACACCCGGGGATAGATATCGGGACCGGCGACCGAGAGTGCCCGTTTCAGGCGTTCGGGCCGGGTGGGCAGCGTATCGGTGAACCTGTTGAACAGGGCACCCTCGTTGCGGCAGGTGCCGATGATCAGCGGGACCCGATGGGTGTGACCTCCGGTGAAGGCATCGATAGGGGTACGCGGCAGCAGATCGCCGTCGGCCACCGGCGCGGCCGGGAAGAAGCCCGGGAACTCCGCCATCGCCGCATTCGACGCCCGGTTGAACGCCCGGCGGATATCGTGCGGATCCGCTTCGCGCAGGGCACGATTCGCGTCCTCGGGCCGGATATCCATCCGGTCGAGGATGCGGCGCGCGAATTCCCGGGATTCGGCGACCGTGAGACCCCAGTCCGCGGGCGGGCTCTGCGCGATCCCGCGCTGGAACAGTCCCTCCGCCGAGGGGGTCGCCAGCAGGCTCAGTACCGCGTGCGCGCCCGCGGACTCACCGAAGATCGTGACATTTTCCGGGTCGCCGCCGAATGCGGCGATATTGGCCCGGACCCAGCGCAGTGCGGCGATCTGGTCGCGCAGCCCGAGATTGGAGTCGTAGGGGCTGTCCGGAGTGGAGAATTCGGAGAAATCGGCATATCCGAACGCGCCGAGCCGGTAGTTGATCGATACCACGATCACATCGCCGTCGGCCGCCAGCTGGACACCCGAGTAGAGGCGCAGTGCCGAGGTACCGAACAGATAACCGCCGCCGTGGATGAACACCATCACCGGACGCGGTCGCGCCGAAACGGTGGCGGGAGCCACGACATTCAGTGTCAGTGAATCCTCGCTCATCTCCTGGATCTTGCGCGGACCGAGGCGTACACCGAAGCGCGGCTGGATCCCGGCGGCACGGAAGTAGGTCGCGTCCCGCACGTCGGTCCACGGCCGAACCGGCTGTGGCGCCCGGAACCGTAGATCACCGACGGGCGGGGCGGCGTAGGGCAGCGACCGCCAGTGCAGCACGCGGCGACCACGACGACCTCGGACGACACCGTCGGTGGTCGTGACCTGCCCGGTAGCGCTCACCTGTCCATCGGGTATGTGCGAGGGCCCTCCGTGGCTACGCTCCGCTCCCGCCTCCGGGCCTGACTCGCTCATACCTGCGATGGTAACGACGACCGATCGGTCTCCAACAGTCGTAACCAGAATTCGCTGATCGACGGAAAAGCCGGCACCGCGTGCCACAGTGCGTCCAGCGGGACGCGGCCCGCGACCGCGATGGTGGCGGCGTGCAGCTGTTCGCCGACCTCGGGCCCGACGAAGGTGGCACCGAGCAGTGTGTCGGTCGCGTTGTCGATCACCAGTGCGGCGCGGCCCATGTA
>JABFXT010000510.1 GCA_013361595.1 Nocardia sp.
GACCTCGGCCGCGCGGGTCCCGAGTTCAATGGCGTGCGAGACATCGGTGAGCCGGTTCTCCGGAACCATGGCCGCGATACCGGCCACCATCGATTTCTCGCATGCCTCGCTGAGCAGCCGATCGGCCTCGATCAGGTCACCCACGCCGAATGTCCACGCGGAATCACCGTGCCAGCCGTCCAGTACCGCCCCGCAGTCGATGGACACCAGATCTCCCGGTGCCAGCACTTCGGTCGCGGTCGGGATCCCGTGGACCACGCGGTCGTTCACCGAGGCGCAGATCGAAGCGGGAAAGCCGTGGTAGCCCTTGAAGGACGGCACAGCCCCGGCGTCCCGGATCACCTGTTCGGCGATCCGGTCCAGATCGAGTGTGGAAACCCCGGGTGCGGCGGCCGCGCGGACCGCGACCAGTGCGCGGCCGACGACAGCACCCGCCGCCGCCATGGCGTCGAGCTCACCGGCGCTGCGGAACGGAACCACCTTCTTGCTCTTGCGGCCGAAGACCATTGCGGGTCAGCTCCCCATCGCCGAAGGATTGGCGCCCGATCCGGATGCGGAACTAACCGGTCGTGGCATTACGGCCCAACGCCTCCAGGGCCCGCGCGTTGACCTCGTCGACCTCACCGACACCGTCCACCGAGACGACCAGGCCGTCGTAGTAGTTCAGCAGCGGCTGGGTCTCGTCCCGGTAGATCCGGAGCCGGGTGCGGATGGTCTCCTCGTTGTCGTCGGAGCGGCCGCGAGCCAGCATCCGGTCGACCACGGTGTCCTCGGACACCACGAAGCACAGCACCGCGTCGAGTTCGCTGCCCAGATCGTCGAGGATCTTGGCGAGCGCGTCGGCCTGGTCGACGGTGCGGGGATAGCCGTCGAGCACGAAGCCGCGCGCCGCGTCCGGCTCGGCCACCCGCGACCGGACCATGCGATTGGTGACATCGCTGGGCACGAGTTCGCCCGCGTCCATATAGCGCTTGGCCTCGAGACCGAGGGGGGTCTGCTCGCTGATGTTCGCGCGGAAGAGATCGCCCGTAGAGATATGTGGTACGCCCAGCTTCTCCGATAGCAGCACGGCTTGAGTGCCCTTGCCCGCTCCCGGCGGTCCGAGTAGTACGACTCTCACTTGAGGAACCCTTCGTAATTGCGATTCATGAGTTGGCTTTCGATCTGCTTCACGGTGTCCAGGCCGACGCTCACCATGATGAGCACGGCGGTGCCACCGAACGGCAGATTCTGCGCCCCACCGGACGAGCCGATATCGAGGAACAGATTCGGCAGTACAGCGACCAGACCGAGATAGATGGAGCCGGGCAGGGTGATCCGGCTCAGCACGTAGGTCAGGTGATCGGCCGTCGGCTTACCGGGGCGGTAGCCCGGGATGAAGCCGCCGAACTTCTTCATCTCGTCGGCGCGTTCCTCCGGGTTGAAGGTGATCGCGACGTAGAAGTAGGTGAAGAAAACGATAAGGCCGAAGTAGATCGCGATATACACCGGGTTGCCGGGGTTCACCAGGTACTTCTGGATCGCCTCCTGCCACCAGCTGGGATCGGTGGCCGATGTGGACCCGGTGAGCTGGGCGATCAGGTTCGGCAGGTACAGCAGCGAGGACGCGAAGATGACCGGGATGACGCCGGCCTGGTTCACCTTCAGCGGCAGGTAGGTCGACGAACCGCCGTACATCTTCCGGCCGACCACGCGTTTGGCGTACTGCACCGGAATCCGGCGCTGGCCCTGTTCGACGAAGATGACGGCCATGATGATGAGCAGCGCGGCCACACAGACGAGGCCGAAGACCAGGCCGCCGCGGCTGTCCAGGATCGATTTGCCCTCACCCGGGATACGGGCGGCGATACCGGAGAAGATCAGCAGCGACATACCGTTGCCGACACCGCGTTCGGTGATCTGCTCGCCGAACCACATCACCAGCGCGGCACCGGCGGTCATCACCAGGACGATGATGATCATGCCGAAGATACTGGTGTCGGCCAGGATGTCCTTCTGGCAGCCCTGGAGCAGCTGACCGCGCGCCGCCAGCGCCACCAGACCGGTGGCCTGCAGGATCGCCAGCGCGATCGACAGGTAGCGGGTGTACTGCGTCATCTTGGTCTGGCCGGCCTGGCCTTCCTTGCGCAGTTCCTCGAACCGCGGGATGACGACCGTCAGCAGCTGGACGATGATGCTCGCGGTGATGTACGGCATGATGCCGATCGCGAACACCGAGAGCTGGAGCAGCGCACCACCGGAGAACAGGTTGATGAGCTGGTAGATACCGCCGGATTCACCGCCGGAGACAAGGTCGATGCACTCCTGGACCGCCTTGTAGTCGACCCCGGGTGACGGTAGCGCGGCGCCGAGGCGGTACAACGCGACCAGCCCCAGCGTGAAGAGAATCTTCCGCCGCAAGTCCGTAGTCCGGAAGGCCGTAACGAAGGCGGAAAGCACAGATCCTCCTGGCGAACGACATGGTCAGGCCATGGAATTTTTCAGCGTGTCCCGGTCGGAAATCGCCGAACCCATGACGGGTCTTGGCAGACAACACTTGAACTCTAACAGTGACGCCGGACGAGCCTGCACTCGTCCGGCGCCCGCTGTCTTTTCGACATGGTCGGGAGCGCTGCGTGGTCACACTGCGCTACCGCCTCCGCGCTTGACCCGACCATGTCGATCGTCGAAACTGGCGAACGTCAGCCCAGTTCGGTGGCGGTACCACCGGCGGCGGTGATCTTCTCCTTGGCGGAGCCGGAGAACTTGTCCGCACTGATCTGAACGGCGACGGAGATCTCTCCCTCACCGAGCACCTTGACCAGCTGGTTCTTCCGGACAGCGCCCTTGGCGACCAGCTCGTCCTTACCGACGGTGCCCCCTTCCGGGAACAGTTCGGCAATGGCACCCACGTTCACGACCTGGTACTCGACCCGGAACGGGTTGGTGAAGCCCTTGAGCTTCGGCAGCCGCATGTGGATGGGCATCTGGCCACCCTCGAAGGCGGCCGGCACGTTCTTACGCGCCTTGGTGCCCTTGGTGCCGCGACCCGCGGTCTTACCCTTGGAGCCCTCACCGCGACCCACCCGGGTCTTATCGGTCTTCGCGCCCGGAGCGGGGCGCAGATGGTGCAATTTGATGGTCATGTCAGACCTCCTCAACTGTTACGAGGTGGCGCACGACATTGATCAGCCCACGGTTCTGGGCATTGTCCGCACGGACCACCGACTTGCGGATGCCCCGCAGGCCGAGGGTACGCAGGCTGTCCCGCTGATTCTGCTTGGCGCCGATCGAACTCTTGATCTGGGTCACCTTGAGATCTGCCATCGTCAGACTCCTTGTCCGGCACGGGCACGCAGCATGCCCGCGGGAGCGACGTCCTCGAGCGGCAGACCACGACGGGCCGCGACCTCTTCGGGACGCTGCAGCATCTTGAGCGCGGCAACGGTCGCGTGCACGACGTTGATCGCGTTGTCGCTTCCGAGCGACTTGGCCAGGATGTCGTGGATACCCGCGCATTCCAGCACCGCACGCGCGGCGCCACCGGCGATCACACCGGTACCCGGGGAGGCCGGACGCAGCATGACGACACCGGCCGCCGCTTCGCCCTGCACCGGGTGGGTGACGGTGGAGCCGATCATCGGCACGCGGAAGAAGTTCTTGCGCGCTTCCTCGACGCCCTTCTGGATGGCCGCGGGAACTTCCTTGGCCTTGCCGTAGCCGACGCCGACCAGACCGTTGCCGTCACCCACGATGACCAGGGCGGTGAAGCTGAAGCGCCGACCACCCTTGACCACCTTGGAGACACGGTTGATGGCTACGACGCGCTCGAGCTGGTTCTTCTCGGCCGCATCGTTACGACGGTCGCCGCCCCGGCGGTCGCCACCGCCACGGCGGTTGTCGCGACCCCCGTCGGGGGCATTGGAGTTCTGTCCGGCGGGTCCGTTTCCGCCGTCACGCCGCTGACGTCCCGGCATCAGACGTTCCTTCCGTTCACACAGGTATGTGCAGTCATGTTGGTCATCAGAACTTCAACCCGCCTTCCCGAGCGGCATCGGCGAGCGCCGCGATCCGGCCGTGGTAGTCGTGGCCACCGCGGTCGAACACCACGGTCTCCACACCGGCGGCCTTGGCGCGCTCGGCGATCAGTTCGCCGACCTTCTTGCCCTTGGCGGTCTTGTCGCCTTCCAGGGCGCGCACATCGGCCTCGATGGTCGACGCCGAAGCGAGGGTACGACCGGCGGAGTCGTCGATCAGCTGGACGTGCAGGTGCCGCGAGGAGCGGTGCACGATCAGCCGCGGACGCGCGGTGGTGCCTTCGATCTTCTTGCGCAGGCGGAAGTGGCGACGCGTCTTCGACAGCCGCCGGCGAGTGGAAGCATCCTTGCCCAGCGGAATGCGCTTGGCCTTCTGATTCTCGGTTTGCGCCATGATCACTTACCCGTCTTTCCGACCTTGCGGCGAACGACCTCGCCGGCGTAGCGGATGCCCTTGCCCTTGTACGGGTCGGGCTTGCGCAGGCCGTGGATGACCGCCGAAATCTGGCCGACCTTCTGCTTGTCGATCCCGGATACGGAGAATTTGGTGGGCGATTCCACCGCGAAGGTGATGCCCTCGGGGGCCTCGATCGGCACCGGGTGGCTGTAGCCGAGGGCGAACTCGAGGTTGCTGCCCTTCTGCTGCACGCGGTAGCCGACGCCGAAGATTTCCATCTTCTTCTCGTAGCCCTGGGTGACACCGGTGACCATATTGGCGATCAGGGTCCGGGTCAGACCGTGCAACGAGCGGTTGCGCCGTTCGTCGTCGGGGCGGCTCACCAGGAGGCGGCCGTCTTCCTGAGCAACGCTGATCGGCTCGGCGACGCTCAGCGTGAGCTGACCCTTGGGGCCCTTCACCGCGACGTCCTGGCCGTTGATGGTCACTTCCACGCCCGCGGGAACCGCGACGGGATCTTTACCGATACGCGACATTGTCCGTACCTCCCCTTACCAGACGTAGGCGAGGACTTCCCCGCCCACTCCCTGCTTGGCCGCCTGGCGGTCGGTGAGCAGGCCGGTCGACGTGGAGATGATCGCCACGCCGAGGCCGCCCAGGACCTTGGGCAGGTTGGTGGATTTCGCGTACACGCGCAGACCCGGCTTCGACACGCGGCGCAGACCCTGCAGGCTGCGCTCCCGGCTGGGGCCGTACTTGAGGTCGACGACGAGGCTCTTGCCCACGGTCGCGTCCTCGGTGCGGTAATCGGCGATATAACCCTCACGCTTCAGGATCTCGGCGATATTCGCCTTGAGCTTCGAATGCGGGGCCTTCACCTGATCGTGGTACGCCGAATTGGCGTTGCGCAGACGTGTCAGAAAGTCTGCGATCGGATCGGTCATGGTCATAGTTCGACCTCGACACCTTTCTCGCTGCGGTTCCCATACAACACCCACGCCAGTGGGCGCGGGCCGTGGGCCTACAGCAATTCGGCTGGTCCGGACGGCAGTCACCGCCGGATGAGTTCGCATCGCCCGGGCACCCACGCGGGGCCGCCCACGGACACAGAAGTGCCCTGGCAACCGGTCTAGTGTAGGAGCTGGCTCGAGTACGACAAAATCAGGGCCCGGAACGGCCTGCTCACCGCGGTATTCTGGCCGTTATGACAGAGAAGGGGAACCTCGACGCGCGCGTGGCCGCACTCGAGGGGGAGATCGGGGAACTGAAACAACGGGTCCGGCGCACCGAGCGGGACGCCGCCGCCGCGCGCGTACTCGCCGGCGGCGCCGACCGGGATGTCTCGGAGATCAGAGCCGAGATCCGGGAATTCCGGGAACAGAATCTACGGCTGCACAACGCGACCCGCGAAGACATCACCGGCATCCGGGGCGATATCAGCGGGATCCACGGCGATATATCCGGCATCCAGGGCGATATCACCGGCATCCGGAGCACTGTCGGTGAGCTGAA
The DNA here is from genome assembly GCA_013361595.1 of Nocardia sp. Lineage (GTDB taxonomy): Bacteria > Actinomycetota > Actinomycetes > Mycobacteriales > Mycobacteriaceae > Nocardia. Next base: position 5,926 of record JABFXT010000510.1, read on the forward strand.
TGGCCGCATGGACCATATGGAGAGCCGAATCGACACGCTCACGCTCGAGATGCGCGGCAAGTTCGACATGCTCGCCGCGGGGCAACAGCAGATCGTGAGCCTGATCACGCAGG
>JABFXT010000320.1 GCA_013361595.1 Nocardia sp.
CGGTTACGCCGAGCGTGGGTTCCGGCGGGTGAACGGCGGCACCGGCGAGCCCGGCGCCGCCGTCGTGGGACTCGAGATGCTCGCCTACGCCGATCTGTCGCTCTGGGTGAAATCCGGCGTGCAGTGGGGTCTGTTCGGCGGCGCGGTGGAGAACCTGGGCAGTGAACGGCACAGCGAGTACATCCGGCGGCTGATCTCCCTCGATCTGCTGGGCTGTTTCGCGATGACCGAATCCGGCCACGGAAGCGATGTCGCCAATCTGGAGACCACCGCGACCTACGATCCGGCCACCGAGGAATTCGTGATCCATACGCCGACGCCGTCGGCCCGGAAGGACTACATCGGTGGTGCCGCCGAACACGCCCGGATGGCCGCCGTGTTCGCGCAACTGCGGACCCCTTCGGGCGAACACGGGGTGCACTGCCTGCTGGTCCCGATCCGGGACGAGGAGGGCAACGATCTCCCGGGGGTCACCACCTCCGATTGCGGCCGTAAGGGTGGCCTGCCCGGGGTGGACAACGGCCGGATCGTCTTCGATCAGGTGCGGGTGCCGCGGGAGAACCTGCTCAACCGCTATGCCGATGTCGCGCCGGACGGCACCTACAGCTCCGAGATCGAGAACCCCAGCCGCCGTTTCTTCACCACCCTCGGCACGCTCGTACGCGGCCGGGTCAGTGTCGGCGGTGCGGCGGCGGCGGGCGCGCGGGTCGGCTTGAGTATCGCGCTGCGCTACTCGCTGAAACGCCGCCAGTTCGGCGATCCTGACAACGGCGCCGAGACCCTGCTGCTGGACTACCGGATGCATCAGCGCCGGCTGCTGCCACTGCTCGCCCATTCCTACGCGCTGTCGTTCGCGCAGAACGATCTGGTCCGCCGTATGCATCTGGTGCAGACCGGCCAGGATCTGGCCGCCGGCGCGCAGCGGGCGCTGGAGAAGCGGGCGGCCGGGCTGAAGGTGGCGCAGACCCGGCATGCCACCCGGGCGATCCAGGAATGCCGCGAAGCCTGCGGCGGTGCCGGGTATCTGACGGAAAACCGCCTGGTCACCCTCAAGGCCGATACGGACGTGTTCACCACCTTCGAGGGTGACAATGTGGTGCTCACCCAGCTCGTCGCCAAGGAGATCCTGACCTCCTACGCCGACGAGGTCCGGGACCTGGACGCGCTGGGCTGGGTCCGGTTCGCCGCGACCATGGCCGGGGACGTGGTGCGTAAAAGGTCCGGGGTGCGTCAGCTCATCCAGACACTTCGCGACCGCGGCGGTGAAACCGTCGACGAGGGCGACCTCGGCCGGCGCGATACCCAGCTCGCGCTCTTCGCCGACCGCGAGGACTACCTCACCCGCACGGCCGCGCACCGGCTGCGGGCGCGTGCCGAGGAGACCGAACCGTTCGAAGCGTTCAACAACGCCCAGGACCATATCCTCGCCGCCGGGGCCGCCCATATCGACCGGTTGATCCTCGAGGCGTTCATCGAGGGCATCGCCGATATCGAGGACGACGAGGCCCGCCGCCTCGCCGAAACCGTCTGCGATCTGTACGTGTACTCGATCCTCGAAGAGAATTCGGCCTGGTACATCATGCACCGGTTCATCTCGGTGGAACGGGCCAAGGCCATCCGGCGCGGGGTGAACGAACTCGTCGACCGGTTGCGCCCGGATGCGCTCACCCTCGTCGAAGGGCTGGGCGTTCCGGAGTCGATGCTCGGCGCCGCCATGCTGGACGACGCGAGCGTCTACGTGCGGCAGTAGCCGCTGCCGGGGCCCGGACCCGGACGGGACCGGGCCCACCGGCGGCGTCCCGCGTACACGGCCACCCAGTACAGCGTGATCGCCAGCGCGATACCGGTCGCCGCGCCGCCGATGACATCGGTGGCCAGGTGATAGTCGAGCGCGATCATCCCGATACCGCCACCGCACCAGGCGGCCGCCGCGAGTACGACGATCACCGCGCGGGCCCGGACCGAACGCAGGAGCAGTACGAGCGTGGTCACCACCGCGACCATATGCACCGTATGGCCACTCGGATACGCGAGATAGTCGTGCAGTGGCCGCGACCACAACGGTTTGAGCACCCAGGCATTCACCGCGACGGCTGCCTCGGGTACCGACACCATCGTCGCGCTCTCCCACCATCGACGCTGCCAGGCGAACCATGCGGCGCCACCGCACAGGAGCGCCAGCACCACCCCGGTGTTCGTCGCCAGCGACAGTACCTCGGCGATCCACGGCCGGGGATCCAGCCGGGGATCCACCCGGTCGTTCACCGCGAGGTCGAAGGTCGTCGGTCCGCCGCCCGGTGGAAAGGACAGGGGGATGGTGGCGGCGACGGTGGCTCCGGTCGCGGCGGTGATCGCGGTGGTGACGGGATCCGCGGTGTGCGTGGGACCCCGGTCGCGCGAATCGGCCGGACCGGCGGTCGCCGCGCTGCCGGGTGGATATGCGCCGGAAGTGGCCGGTACTTCCGGACGGTCGGTATCCGTGCGGGGGTTACGGCCGGTGGTCCGGTCCGTGCCGAACGGATCCGGCGCGCCGGATGCTGTGCTCACGATCCGACCCTAACGGGCGGAGCCGGGCGATGCCCGTCCACAATCCGTGCCCGGCCGCGACGGAGGCACGGCTGATCACCGCCGTCCGTTCGGCCCGCCCGCTGGGCCCGCGCTCACCCCGGGCCGTAGGTGAGGAAGGCGGTGATCACGAACCAGAGCATCCAGGCGATGGCGATGAACATTCCGAGCGCGAAACCCGCTCGCATCACCGCGCGGCCGAAATCGATATCGCCGACCTCGCGCGGGTACAGGCGCCACGGGCTGTACCAGGGGGAGCGGAACCGCCGGGCGCCGAGCGAGCGTTCGTATTCGGCGAGATCCTCCGCATATTGCTCGGCCTCGGCCTGGGCCGGCCCGCCGTGCCACAGGGTGACATCGACCGGGCCGATGAAACCTTCTTCGAGCAGGTGCTGCGGCGCCGGGAGATACGGCAGCATCCCCATACCGCGGAACGACACCGCGACATCGTTGACGGTCCAGCGGTGCGACTCCCGTTCGGCGAGGACGCCGAAATAGTTCCGGAGCCGATCGCCGTCGTCGCCGAGGATCACATCGAAACTCGGGTCGTGCACCTTCTGCTCGATCTGCACCGGGGCGTTCTGCAGCGGCACGATCAGCGCGACCCCGTGCACCGCGCGCTGCCCCAGTCCCCGGGCGGCGAGCCAGTTCTGCAGGGCGAAGGTGTTCTCGCGGGACCGTTCCAGCGGTGCTCGGTTGTCGCTGGTCTCCAGTTCGGCGCGGACGCCGTTGAGGGTCCAGTCACCGGTCAGCGGGACCTGCAGGGTGCCGCCGTGGGTGGAACGCAGCCCGGCGACATCGATGACCACACAACTGGTCGGTGTCCAGACGATGGCGTCGAAACGATAGGAGACACCCTGATGGAGCAGCCCGCAGTTCACTGTCGCGATACCCTGCGGGCTGCCCGCGCCGTCCCAGCCGCTGAGCCAATCGACCAGGGCCCGTTCGGCAACGCTGTCGGTGCTGTTCTGAACCTGCACGAGCATGGTGACCGCCCTTCGCGTCCGAGCCGAGGCAACGGTATCCGAGCCGAGGCTGTGGCGGCGCCGGCTGTGCGGCGCACGTGTTCGAAACTACCGGTCCGGCTCCTGCGCCGGAAGTTTACCGGCGCGAACCGCCGCGAGCAGTTCCTCGTGGTCCGCTTCGGTGCGGTCGGCGTAGTGCATGGCGAAATCGGCCACCGCCTCGTCGAAATCCTCGTCTTCGCCCAGATAACCGCTGATCAGACGCGGGTCGAGGGATCGGGCATGGGCGCGGGCGAGCAGTGCTCCGGCCAGTCGGCCGTAGTCGTCGAGATCGTGCGGTTCGAGTTCCTCGGGGGCGATTCCGCCCTTGAGATTGCGGAACTGGCGGACGATGAACGGCAGATCCCGGGTGCCTTCCGCGGTCGGTACCGACATTGTCGTCCAGCCGAGGAGAATATCGGTTTCGGTCTGAACCAGCCTGGCGCCCTGCACGATTCGCTCTCCGTCGTGTTTCGGCGCGGCGATGCCGAGTACGGGTGCCAGCACCGACGGCGCCGCCTGTTTGAGCTGCAGAACCAGCACTTCGCCCGAATTACCGTGCAGCAGTGCGACATAACTGTGCAGGCCGACACTGCCGGTGCCGACGATCCGGAAGGCGATATCGGCCACCGCGAACCGGGCCAGCAGTCCCTGCCGGGATTCCCGCAACGTCGTACCGTAGCGCTCGAGCGCGTCGACGGCGGCGTCCTCGACGTCCTGGGTGACGGTGGTGAGGATCGGCGGATCGGCCACGAAACGATGGCTCTCGATCCCGGTTTCGTGATCGTCGATATGGGTCCATTTCCGTACGACTTTGTCGCTGTTGTTCTTTCGGGCCTTCTTGGCGGCCTTTTTGAAGTTGTCCAGCAGATCGTCGGCCTCGACCCGGTCGAGAATCGACTCGTCGGCGAGGGCGGACCAGGTCGTGAGGAAGGGGCGTTCGGCCAGGGCGGCGGCGACGCGCCGGTAGCTGCGGGCGGCGTCGGCGGCCGCGGTCCGGCATTCCTCCTCGTCGGCGCCGCCGACGCGCCCGGCCAGGACCAGCCCGGCGGCCAGCCGTTCCAGATCCCATTCCCACGGTCCCGGCACGGTTTCGTCGAAATCGTTGATATCCATCACGATTTCACCGCGCGAGGTGCCGTACAGACCGAAATTGCCGGGATGGGCGTCGCCGCAGAGCTGGGCGGTGAAACCGGTATCCGGGCTACCGGCCAGATCGCTCGCCATCAGTCCGGCGGCGCCCCGGTAGAAAGCGAACGGTGAGGCGGTCATCCGGCCGATGCGCAGCGGGATCAGCTCCTCGATCCGACCGGCATTGCTCGCCTCGACGAACTCCACCACCGAGGGCCGCCCGTCGGCACGGACCGCGCGGTCGCGGGCCGTACGCGGTATCCGGTCGCGCGCGGCACGGCCGCGGGCGAGCACCTCTTCGGCGGGCGTATAGGAGCGCAGCGGGATACGACTGTCGGACACCCGGCAACGGTACCGACCGCTGATCTCGGCCGGATTCCGCGTGTGCGGGCCGGCCCGGCCGGGCCCGGTTCAGCTCGCCCGCAGCGGAGTGATGGGCAGGCGCAGCGCTCCGGGAGCCGCCGCGGGGACCGTCGGCCGTACCGGTGCCACCGGGGTGAGCCGCTGATACGGGGTGCCCAGCCCCGGCCGGGTGTCCTCCTGGTTCTTGTTCGGCCAGAACGCCATCGCGCGTTCGGCCTGGGCGGTGATGGTGAGCGACGGATTCACGCCGAGGTTGGCCGTGACGGCCGATCCGTCGGCGATATGCAGCCCGGGGTGTCCGTATACCCGCTGATAGGGGTCGACCACGCCGGTCTCCGGTCGGTCGCCGATCACACAGCCGCCGATGTAGTGCGCGGTGGCGGGGATATCGAGGACATCGGTGTAGAGCCCGTGGGTGTCTCCGTCGATCTTCGCCGCGAACCGCCGGCCGACGTCGTGGGCCAGCGGTATCCAGGTCGGATTCGGCTCACCCGTACCCTGCTTCGTCGTCAGTTCGCCGCGTCGCAGGAACGAGGTGAGCGAATTGTCCAGCGACTGCATGACCAGCAGGATCACCGATCGTTCCGACGCGTGGCGGGCGTTGAAGCTGCGTAGGAACACCACCGGATGCCGGACCGCGGCGAGGAGGAAGCGCAGGAACCGGAACGCGCCGCCGTCGATCACCGGCGCCGAGAGCGGGAACAGCGCGTTCTGCCCCTTGCCGTAGTGGCACACCTCTATATGGGTGTTCGTCTCCGGATGTATCGATGAGGTGATGGCGACACCTGCCGCGAAATCGCGGCGCGACCGGCTGACGACCGCCAGGATCGCCTCGGAGTTGCTGCGGGTGAGCTCGCCCAGCCGCGGCGAGATCCGCGGCAGGATGCCCTTGTCGCGCATCCGGTGCAGCAGCCGCTGGGTGCCCAGCGCCGCCCCCGCGAACACCACCTGTTCGGCGGTGAATGTGCGTTTG
>JABFXT010000872.1 GCA_013361595.1 Nocardia sp.
GGCATCGATGAGCCAGGCGTTGACCGCCGTATCGAAGTAGGCGTAGTAGGTCACGTTGTTCACATGGCCGTAGTGGTCGTTGTCGGCCCACCGAGTGGGCACCGGCCAGAGCACCGGATACTGCTGGGTCACCCGGCCGACGATACCGGGGGTCAGCCGGCCGCGGGCACCGCGGCGGGCGCGGCGCCGAGCCGGTGATCACGGGGGCTCACCCCGAACTGTCGTTTGAACGCGGTGCTCAACGCGAAAGCGCTGCCGTACCCGACCCGGCGGGCGATCGACTCCACCGTATCCTCGGTGCCCTGCAACAGATCGGCGGCCAGATCCAACCGCCATTCGGTGAGGAAGGACATCGGCGGTTCGCCGACCAGTTCGGTGAACCGCCTGGCCAACGCCGCCCGCGAAACCCCCACCTCACGAGCGAGGTCGGCAACGGTCCAACTGTGCGCGGGATTGTGTTGGAGTAGCCGCAGCGCCTTGCCGACCAGCGGATCACTGTAGGCGTGGTACCACGGCGGAGCCTCGTTTCCGGCGAACCAGGTGCGCAGGGTCGCGATCAGCAGCAAGTCCAGCAACCGGTCCAGTACCGCACTCTGCGCGGGCTGGTCCTTGACCGTTTCCTCCACCAGCAGGCTCAGCACCCGATCGTCGGAACGGCCGCGGGGTACCACCAGCGTCCGAGGCAGCGCGCGCAGCAGACGCCGGCTCACCGCTCCCGCCTGCTCATAGGAACCCGTGACCAGTACCGTTTCCCCATCGGGGTCGTTACCCCATTGCCGCACTCCGAGACTCATCGTCTCGCAGAGCACCTCGCCGTCGACCGTGGTGGTGACCTGACCGGGATTGATCAAGATCTGCGGTTCGGTGGCGGGGTCGTCGGCGACGGTGTAGGGGCTCGGCCCCCGGAACACCGCCACATCACCGGCACCGAGCCGGTGGCGGCCCCCGTTTTCGGCCAGGATCCACGCATGGCCCCGGATCACGGCCGCGACGGTCAGCGGGGATTCGTCCTGGATACGCAGTGACCACGGCGGGCTCAGCAGCGACCGCAACACGAACGCGCCCCGCGCCCTCGGGCCCTCCAGCAGCGCCGCCAATGCATCCACTCCGCCAACGATAGCGGCGCCCTCTCCTTGGGAATACCCCCGCGACCACGGGTGATCTCGACCGCGTATCGCGTACCTTTCCGCCGACCTCGATGCCGGCACCACCGTCCGCCCCTCCCCGCCACATCGGTGAAACCCACACGGTAGCCGCGGATACCGACAGCGGCGCCGCCGCAGCGCTTCCTACAGATACATCCCGGTCTCTGGCGCCGTGTCGTGGACCGCGATGCTGCCGGTCCCATCGCGCAGCGCGACCAGTTCGGCGAGCGTCGCACCCGACGCCGGCGCGGACGCGCCCCGGTCGCCCAGCCAGCGTCGTGCCTCGGCGGCGGACAACCGACCGATCTCCAATTGCGCGAGACAACGCCCGGGCCGGGTCACCGCGGGGTGCAACCGGGAGAGATCCTCGTTCGTGCTGATCGCGACCAGGACGTCGCGGCCCTGCCCCAGCATGCCGTCGGTGAGATTGAGCAGCCGGGAAAGCCCTTGCCCCGACGAGGACTTCGCCTCACTGTGGATCAGTTCGTCGCAGTCCTCGAGGATCAGCAGCCGCCAGCGGTCGGCTTCCTCGTCCTCCCCTTCGGCGCCCATGGCGGCCCGCATCAGATAACCGGGTTTGGCGAACAGCATCTCCGGATCGAGAACACAATCGGCCTGGCACCAGTCCGACCATGCGCGCGCCAGCGCTCGCAACGCGGTCGTCTTACCGGTACCGGGCGGACCGTGCAGCAGCAGCAACCGGCCGCGGATATCGTCCGGGCGCAGGGCCATGAGCCGGTCCAGCGCGGTGGCCACCGGTTCGCTGTAGTTGTCCCGGATCTCCGTCCACTCCGGCGTGGTGACGGCCAGCGCGCGCCGATGCGCCCCGTGCTCACCCTGGTGCCAGAAGCCCATCTTGACCGTCGCCCGCTCGTCACCGACCGGTTCTTCGGCATCGCGGACCGATTCCGTCACAACACGTTCGGCGAGCTCGTCGCTGACCGCTGTGACCTCCACCTGAGCGGATCGGTCCGGCCAGCGGTCGGCCCGCAGCGTCCAGCCGTCACCGAGCACCAGGATCGACCGCGTATCGGAATCGACCACCGAACGCGCGATCCGCGATCCGGCCGGGCGCAGTTCCGCTTCCGGACGGACCCGGTCCAGCCGGCGTTTCCGGTAGTACGGCTGTGTCCCACGGCCGAAGAACCCCAGCGTGAGCATGTCCAGCAGATCGCGGGCGGTGGAATAGGAATCGAGTACGGCGTTCCAGGCCAGCAGTTCGGCGGGATCCGTGGCGGGGGTGTCGGGACCGATGAGGCGCAATGGTTCGTGGTGTTCCAGCATTGCCGACAATCATCGACCCGGACCCGGGCAGCGTCCACCCGTTTTTCGCCCCGGGTCACCACGGCGCCCGCCGCGCCGAGACCCTAGGAAGCGAGCGTCAGTTCGACCAGCGGGACGGTCTCGATCCCCTGCCCGGTCGCCTCTTCGATGACCCCGCTCAATTCTCGGTATGCCCGTGGATGCCGCACCCGATATTCCGCCAGGACGAGCGCGGCCGTATCCGGGTCCAGCACGCGGGCCCGCGCGGGCACCCGGTAGCGGGTCCCGATACTCACCCGGCACTGTGGTTCGGCCAGCAGATTCCGGTACCACTGGGCCTTCCCACCGAAGCCCGAGGCGATGATCACGGTGCCGGGACCGGGCCGGCTCACGGTTTCCAGAGCGACATAACGCCTGGCTCCGGATTTGCGGCCGCGGTGTTCCAGCAGCAGCAACCGGCCTCCGAACAGGAATCCCAGCCGGGCCCGGAACAACCAGATCGGCGAGCGGACGAACCAGCGGGACTGCAACAGTTTCGCACCGGAACTCGCCATCGACCGACCGTACAACAACAGCACGGCCCCGGGCGGCGCGGTGGTGAACCGCGGAGCCCGGGGCCGTGCTGCTCCCGCGACTACAGCGCTTTCAACTCCTCGGTCACCGCGCCGACGGATTTCTTCGCGTCGCCGAACAGCATCGAGGTGTGGTCGGAGTAGAACAGCGGATTGTCGATACCGGCGAAACCGCTGTTCATCGAACGCTTCAGTACGATCACCGATTTGGCCTGGTCGACATTGAGGACCGGCATCCCGTAGATCGGGCTGGCGGAATCCTCGCGGGCGGCCGGGTTGGTGACATCGTTGGCGCCGATGACCAGGGCGACATCGGTACGGCCGAATTCGCCGTTGATATCGTCCATTTCCTTCATGGCGTCGTAGGACACCTCGGCCTCGGCCAGCAGGACGTTCATATGGCCGGGCATCCGGCCCGCGACCGGATGGATCGCGTACTTGACCTCGACACCCTTGGCCTCGAGCAGTCCCGCCATCTCCTTGACCGCGTGCTGCGCCTGAGCGACGGCCATACCGTAGCCGGGCACCACGATCACCTGGTTGGCGTAGGCCATCTGGATCGCGGCATCGGCGGCCGAAGTGGCCTTCGCCTGCTTCTGCTCGCCGTCACCGGAACCGGCGACGGCGCCGCCACCACCACCGAAACCGCCGGCCACGATCGCCGGGATGGACCGGTTCATCGCTTTGGCCATCAGGTTGGTCAGGATGGTGCCGGACGCGCCGACGATCATGCCCGCCACGATCATGGCGGTGTTGTTCAGCGCCAGACCGGCCGCCGCCGCGGACAGACCGGTGAGCGCGTTGAGCAGTGAGATCACCACGGGCATATCCGCGCCGCCGATCGGCAGCACGACCATCAGGCCCAGCACACCGGCGGCCAGCAGCAGACCGACCATCCACAGCTGTGATACGCCGCCGTCGGAGGCGCCGAGGCCGATGACGACCGCGGCCCCCACCGCGGCCACCAACAGCACCAGGTTCACCAGCTGCTGCAACTTCCCCAGCCCGATCGGACGGCCGGGCAGGATCTCCTGCAGCTTGCCGAACGCGATCACCGAACCCCAGAACGAGACCGAACCGATGATCGCGGCGAACAGCGAGCCGACGATGATGTGCACCGTCGGTTCCTCGCCGTGCTGGAAGGCCGAGAAGCCGGTGGTATCGATGAACTCGGCCCAGGCGATGAGGGCGACCGTACCGCCGCCGACGCCGTTGAACGCCGCCACCAGCTGGGGCATCGCGGTCATCTTGGTGTAGCGCGCGGGCGGAACACCCAGCACCACACCGACGACGAGGCCCGCGACGATCAGGATCCAGTTGGTGCTGTCACGGACCGCGATCAATGTGGCGATCACCGCGATCGCCATACCGGCCGCCGCGATCCAGTTGCCCCGGACCGCGGTCTTCGGTCCGGTCAGCCCCATCAGACCGTAGATGAACAGGGCGAAGGACAGGATGTAGAGGATATCGACCAGATTGTCCATGGGTCACTTACCTGCCTTCTCGGCACCCGCGGCGGGCTTCTTGCCCTTGAACATGCCCAGCATCCGGTCGGTGACCACGAAACCACCGATCACGTTGAGCGTTCCGAAGACCACGGCCACGAACAGAATGGCCTGCACCCCGATCGAGGGGTCCTCGACCCGCCCGAGGGTGACCAGCGCACCGAGCACCACGATGCCGTGGATGGCGTTGGTACCCGACATGAGCGGCGTGTGCAGGGTATTGGGGACCTTGGAGATCACGGCGAAACCCACGAATCCGGACAGCACCAGAATCGCGATATTCGCCAGCAGCTCGGTGTACATCACTGCGCCTTCGTTGTCGGTTCGGCGTCACGGGTGACGCAGGAATCGGCCAGCACCTGGTCGGCGAAGTCCGGTTTCAGTTCGCCGTCGGCGAGCATCAGTTCCAGCAGCGCGGCGATGTTCTTCGAGTACAGCTCACTGGCGTGCTCGGGCATCGTGGCCGGCAGGTTCAGCGGCGAGCAGATCGTGACATCGTGTTTGACCGCGGTCTGCCCGGGCTCGGTGAGTTCGCAGTTGCCACCGGTCTCGCCGGCGAGGTCCACGATGACGCTGCCCGGTTTCATCCCGGCCACCGCCGCGGCGGTCACCAGTCGTGGTGCCGGACGTCCGGGCACCAGCGCGGTCGTGATGACCACGTCGAAACCCTTGATGGCGTCCTCGAGTGCCTGCTGCTGCTTGTCCTTCTCCGCGTCGGTGAGTTCGCGGGCGTAACCGCCCTCACCGGCGGCATCGATACCGAGATCGAGCCACTGGGCGCCCACCGAACGCACCTGGTCGGCGACCTCGGGCCGCACGTCGTAACCGGTGGTGCGCCCGCCCAGGCGTTTCGCGGTGGCCAACGCCTGCAACCCGGCCACACCGACACCGAGCACCAGCACCGTCGCCGGTTTCACGGTCCCGGCCGCGGTGGTGAGCATCGGGAAGAAGCGGGTCGATTCCGAAGCCGCCAGCAGTACAGCCTTGTACCCGGCCACATTGGCCTGCGAGGACAGCGCGTCCATCACCTGGGCGCGCGAGATCCGCGGAATGGACTCCACCGCGAACGCCTGCACACCGGCCTTCTTCAGCGCCTCGATCTGGTTGTCGGCGTTGCGCGGGGCGAGGAATCCGATGAGTGTCTGTCCCGAGGACAGTTTGCCCACTTCGGCATCGCTGGGCGGGGCCACCTTGACGACCACATCGGCCGACCAGGGATCCCCGATCCGCGCGCCGGCCTCCTCGTAGGCGGTATCGGGAATGAGCGCGCCCGCTCCGGCTCCGGCTTCGACCACGACTTCCACGCCCTGCTTCAGCAGGGTGGGGATGATCTTCGGAACCAAGGCGACCCGCCGCTCGCCCGCGGCGGATTCGCGAACGACACCGACACGCGCCCCGCGCGACGACGAATCGCCTACGGCCTGCGTTGTCTCCACTTGTCTGCTTCCCTCTCCACTGTTTCGACCGCCGATCAACGGCGCGGGCGGAGGTGTCCTGGGACACCACCGCCCGAAATCCTGGCAACCGTACATCGGCCGAAGTGAGATTAG
>JABFXT010000151.1 GCA_013361595.1 Nocardia sp.
ACCCGGGGAGATTCAGTGCTGCCGTTTGAAGGCATTGGCGAAGGCGAATTCCGAACTGTAGCCCACCCGGCGCGCTATCTCGCTGAGCGGAGCGTCGCTCCGGCGCAACAGTTTCGCGGCAACCATCGAACGCCACCAGCCGAGGTAGGTGAGCGGCGGTTGCCCGGTTGTGCCGGTGAAACGCCGGGAGAAGGCGGATCGGGACAGTCCGGCTTCGGCGGCCAGGGTGGCGACGGTCCAGGGATGGGCGGGATCGTCGTGAATCGCACGCAGCGCCGCGCCCAGCGCCGGATCGGTCAAGGCCGCGGCCCAGCCGTGTCCGGCCGGTGGTAGTTCCTCCAGCCAGGTGCGCAGGACGACCAGCAACAGAACATCCAGTAGTGCGGTCACGACCGTATCCGATCCGAGTGTGGGCCTGCTGATCTCGGCTGCGAGCAGGTCGACCGCGCCGCGGAGTTCCGCCGGCCCGTCGAGGCGGGCCGGAAGGTGGATCAGTGCGGGCAGGTCGTGTAGCAGTGGGTGCGTCTGGGATGGATCGAGCCGATAACCACCACACAGTGTCACCGTGATCGGACCCTCGTGGCCCACGGTATCGGTGACGAACAGGGCGGGATCGGTGAGTGGATCGCAGGCGGGTTCGGCCAGCGGGCCGGTGGGCGAAGCGGATAGGCCGTATCCGTCACCGCGCGGAAAGAACAGCACGTCACCGACCGTGAACGGGACCGCTGGGCCTTCGTCGGGTCTGAGCCAGCAGCTCCCGCGTAGGACCACCTGAAATCCGGCCGATCCCGGAACAGCTGGGAACCGCTGCCCCCACGGGGCTCGCCATTCGACCCGCGCGGAGGATGCCCGACCGTTCCGCATGAGCGCGATGACATCACTGAGAACATCCATGGATGAGACGATTGCGTATAAATCAGCGCTGATCAAGCATTGTTCGTACATCCCTGGGCTCATACGGTGGATCTGCCGAAAGAAAGGTGGAGAGCCCGATGATGCAAGCGGCAGTGATCAGCGAGTACGGCGACCCGGATGTGATCGTGATGCGTGAGGCACCGATACCGGAGCCGGGCCGGGGCGAGGTACTCGTCCGGATGGCAGCCACGACGTTCAATGCCTCGGACACTGCGCTGCGTGCCGGGATGCTCCGGGATGTACTGCCCCTGTCGCCGCCTTTCGTGCCGGGATGGGATATCGCCGGTTCGATCGTGGCGCTCGGCGCCGGTGTGCAGGGTCGGGTGGTCGGTGAGCTTGTGGTCGGTCGGGTCGATGCCGCCGGTGGCGCCGCGGAATACGCTGCGGTGCCTGCGGAATCGCTCGTTCCCGCACCGCGGAAGGTCCCGCTGGCCCACGCGGCGGCGATCCCGGTCGCGGGACTGACCGCCTGGCAAGCGGTATACGAGTACGCCCATATCGAATCCGGGCAGCGAGTGCTGATTGTGGGCGCGGGGGGTTCTGTCGGTATCTTCGCGGTGCAGTTGGCCGCCCGTGTCGGCGCGCATGTCATCGCGACGGCGAGTTCGCGTAGCGCCGCCGAAGTACTCGCGGCCGGTGCCGAGGAGGTCGTCGACTACACCGCCGGTCCGCTGCCGGGTGATGTCGACGTTGTGCTGAACCTCGCCCCGGTGTCATCCGATACCGCCGAGTGGATGGCCGGCCTGGCGCGAACCGGCGTCGCCGTGGTCTCGATAGCCACGCCGGTCCCGGCTCCGGAGGCCGTGCACTTCACTGCCCGCAACGACCCGCGACAACTCGCCGAGTTGGTGGCCCTGGTGGACGCCGGAGAGTTGTCGGTGGCCATCACCGAATCGCAACCGCTGACCGAACTCTCCGCGGTGCACCGACGTAGCGAGGCGGGCGGCACCCGCGGCAATATCCTTCTCGTTCCCTGACGGGCCCGGTCCTCGAACGCCGTTCTTGTCGAACGACAACGTCGCGGAAGCCTTCGCGGTCTGCCTGGACAACGCCGCGGATCTGCAGGCACTTCAGGGGAATTTCAAGGGACACGGTCGGTCCGACTTTCGGGTTCACGACGGCAGCGCGCTGAGCACCATACGGGTCAGGGTGGCGAAGGATATCTCGATGTCTTCGGCGAGCCGGAAGCCTCCTTGGGATTCCAGGGTGGCGAAGCCGTGCCCGGCGGCGCGGATGCAGCGGGTGAGGTGCACCGCGTCCGCGCCGGTGACGCCGCAACACTGTCACCGCATGGCTCACGTCCACCGCAAGACGGTGAGGGCTGGCACCGACGGCGAGAGATCCCGACGCATTCCACCATCCCGACAACGAAGTCGCCGAGCGACGGACCTTTTGATCAGTGGTGCCGCGGACTGCTGGCCGACCGACGTTTCCCCGTCTTCTGCGGTGCCATCACGATGGTCAGGCCGTCGAGCAGGCGTTCCAATCCGAACGCGAACAACGATTCCAGGTCCACTTCCGTGTTCGGTTCGGTGAGCCGAGTGATCAGCGGCCGGTCGACGGCCAGTCGGGCAGCGCCCCATTGTCTGCTCGTCATTCCGGTGTCCAGTTCGGCGCGGGCTTCGCTTTCGATGTTCATCGCCGTGCCTCGCACGTAGTTGACCAGGGTGGCGTAGGCGTGGAGGCGGGTGGAGGAGTCCAGTTCCGAGCCGTCGAAGGCGCGTAGCGTCCACAGTCCGTAGGCGATCATTGCCGGCAGGGTGGCCGGACGGGTGATGGACACCAGCGGCGGCACCCATGGATGACGCTGGTAAACACCCCATTGCAGGTGCGCGGCCACTCGCAGATGCGAGCGCCACACCGCGGCAGGCTCAGGGTAGTCGATCTCGGCGAACGCGGCGTCGGCGAGCAGTTGGGTGAGTTCGGCGTCGGCGTCGAGGTGGCGGCGCAGCGTCATCGTCGCGACGCCGAGTTCGGCGGCCACTGCCCGCAGGGAGAGTGCGGCCAGACCGCCGCTGTCGGCGATCCGCATCGCCGCGCGTACGATCTGCTCGCGTTCGAGCCCCGAGGTGGTGCGCGAGGGCAATCGGCGCGCGGCGACCACGGCGCCGACGCGGGGGATGGATTCGATGGTGCCCGAGTGTTTCAGCGCGGCCAGCGCTTTGGTGGCTGTGGCGATGGCGACACCCCATTCGCGCGCAAGGGCCCTGGTGGTGGGGACCGGATCGCCCGGCCCCAGCTCTCCCGTGGCGATGCGCCGCTCGATCTCGGCGACGATTCGGAGGTAGGGAGGGCGGGGATCGGTCACACCGTCATGCTGACACGAGTCGGTGGTCGGGTAGCCAGTTGCCGTGCAGACCCAGCGGCACGCGGGCGGGCAGGTGAATACGCGCGACAGGTTCACCGGCGAAATCCTGAGCGGCCAGCACGACCAGATCGGCGGCGTTGCGGCGCGGATCGTGTACGTAGGTGAGTAGGTATCCCTCGTCTTCGCCCGGCCCCGTGGCCGCGAACACCGCCTCGCCCACAGTTTCTTCCACCCCGAACGCGTGCACCTCCGCGCTACCCCGCTGAAAATCGTGCTTGACCAGCGCGTTGGTGAATGCGTCGTCCGGGGCCGCTCCCTCGGCCGCGAACGGTATCCCGTACAGAGCCGTCGCGGCGCAGTAGCCGTAGCGGTGCGGGCGGGCGGCGTAGGTGTCGTTGACGCGGGGAAAGTCCTGCGGGCGATCGTCGATGCGTTGCTGCCGGACAGTGCCGGTGGTGATGGTCCAACGATCCAGCACCGGCCGGATCGCGCCGGGATCGGCGGGATCGAACGGCCCCTGGGCGGTGACCAGGTCCACGACGACCGAATCACCGTCGTCGTAGGCGTTGAGCGTATGACTGACGTGTACAGGGTCGATCTCGTACCAGCGCACCTCCTCACCCGTCCGCGGCATCACGCCCACACGGGTGGGGTGCTCCGGCAGCCATCGGCAGTCGAACCCGTCGAAACCCAGCGGGGTATCCCAGAGCACCACGTGGTCGCCGGTGAGCGCGAAGTCGTGCAGAAACGGGGTCCGTGTCATCTCGATCGGTACGGTGCGAACCACCGCACCCGCGGTATCGGTCACGATGTACTGCACGAACTCACGGCCGGGCAGATAGGACAGGGAATGCAACTCCCCCGTGCGTGGGTCGTGTTTGGAGTGCGCCCCCGCGGTGAAACCCGCCGCCGTCGCTCCCAACTCACAAAATCCTACGGTGTTCAGCTCGTCGTCCAACAATGCCGGCGGCAGTCCGCCCTCCGCCATGGCGAATATCCGCCCCGCATGCCCGATCACATGCACCATGGGCGCGAACCCTGGGACACGCACGAAACGGTTGCGATACCACTCGGCCCGCCCCGCGCGCAGCCGCACCCCATGCACCATGCCCTGACCCATCCCCCACACATGGGTGCCCGAGTCCTCCACACCCACGGGGTTGGGACCGTTACGCACATACCGGCCCTCGAGTTCGGCCGGGATTCGCCCGGTCACCGGCAGGTCGTAGGCCGTGGTCTCCACCTCTACCGGCGCGAAATGATCTTCCAGATACCTCATGAGCACACCGTAGGAACCGGCACCCCGAAGGCGCTCCCGCACAACACAACCATTGCGCTGTGCACTAGTACAGGTCGCCGCACCGCGTGGCAGACAAGCGTTCGGAACGCATCGGTCCACGGACACCCGCGGGCTATCGGAAAGGCGGAATTCGATCATCGAGCGCGGCTGAGGAAGCTGCAGGCTCGATGATCGGCCCCGCCCGGATTGTCGGCACCTTCGAGTCGATCGGTGGTTCAGCGGTGGATCGGTCGGCCGGCGAGGGCTTCGGTGACGGTGAGGCTGTCTTCCGCTGCGGTGCCCATGTCGGCGGCCCAGCGGCTGTGCGCGGGGTGGTCGGCGGCAGGCCCGGCGAACCCGATATCCGGTCGGCAGTGGGGTGATCCAGATACGCGGCCGTCCCGCCGCGTGTCGCCCCACCGGCCCGGACCGGCGGACTCCTATCCTGTCCTCGGCGGCGCGACGTTCTCCCGATGTTGCCGTCGTGTCGGTCGAAGGAGCGGTGAGTAGCGAGCGGTCAGGCGATACGGCACGAAAGGCGGAGATATGGCGACGTCCCCGGCGAGATATATCGTGGTGGGTATCGACGGGTCGGAGACCGCGTCGGCGGCCGCCCGCTGGGCGACAGTATTCGCCGGGAAACTGGGCTTACCGTTGCACCTGGTGCATTCCGCACCCGCGCCGGGCCCGATGCCCGATATCGCGCTCGATCCCGCCGAACTCGCCGAGATGCATCGCGCGTACCGCGCCGAACTGCTGTCGACGGCAGAGCGGGCACTGCGGGAGTACGCGCCCGGTGTCGAGTTGACCACGATCGCCGCGACCGAGGCCCCGGCGGCGGGGATCCTCGCGGCGGCGGAACACGCCGCCATGATCGTGCTGGGCGCGACCGGCGCCGGATCGGTGGAGCGCTGGCTCCTGGGCTCGACCGCGCTGCGCGTGGCCGGCAGCGCCCGCTGCCCGGTCGCCGTCTGGCGGGGCGACCCCGCACACACCGACCCCGACGACCGGCCGATCGTGGTGGGCGCCGACGGGAGTCCACTCTCCGCAGCGGCGACCCGGCTGGCCTTCGAATGGGCGCGGCTGCTGGGGGCTCCGGTGCGGGCGGTACGGGCGTGGTCGGACAGTACCGCGGTCGGGGATTCCGTCCCCACGGCGCTGGCGCTGATGGGCCCGACGGCGATGGTGGTCGACTGGGAGGCGATCGCACGCTCGGAATCGGAGACCCTGTCGAAGATCATCGCACCGTACCGGAAGGATTTCCCGGAGGTGGCGGTCGAGGAACGGTCGCGCCGCGGTTCGGCGGCCCGGGAACTGCTACGCGCAGCGGACGGCGCGCAGCTGGTGATCGTGGGCAGCAAGGGCTGGGGTCGGATCCGCGGCGCGTTGATGGGTTCCACCAGTCAGAATCTGCTCCATCGCGCCTATCGCCCGGTCGTCGTCTTCCGCGACCCCGACGCCTGATCGCCGTTCGCCGGGATCGGCACCGCGCGGATATCCGCGGACGGGTCGGCGCCGGGTG
>JABFXT010000423.1 GCA_013361595.1 Nocardia sp.
GCGAACTCGGCGGTCGGTTCGGTTTCGAGGTCGACGCGGTGACGCTGCTGGGCGAGCACGCCGTCACCTTCTCGTCCACCTATATCCGGGCCTGTGTGGACGCCGGGGACATGGCCGCCGCCGCCGATGCGCTGGGCCGCCCGCACCGGGTCGAAGGGGTGGTCGTCCGCGGCGACGGTCGCGGCCGGACCCTGGGCTTCCCGACGGCCAATGTCGCGCCGCCGATGCATGCCGCCATTCCGGCGGACGGTGTCTACGCGGGCTGGTTCACCGTGCTGGGGCCGGGCCCCACCATCGGAACGGTGACCCCCGGCGAGCCGGTGATGGCCGCGATCTCGGTCGGTACCAACCCCACCTTCTCCGGGCGGGCCCGGACCGTCGAGGCCTATGTCCTGGACCGGGAGGCCGATCTCTACGGCCAGCACGTGGCGGTGGATTTCGTGGACCATCTGCGGGGTATGCGGAAATTCGATTCGGTCGACGAACTGGTCGCGGTCATGGGCCGGGATGTGGAGACGACCCGCAAGATCCTCGGTTCCGGGAGCTGAACCCGCGGCCCGATGCGGGTTTCGGGTGCCCGTTCCTGTAGGGTTTCTCGTCGGGTCTGCTGCGGTCCGCGGCGGCGCCCATCCCGGAACTCCGGCCGGATCACCACGATATTCGCCTTCGCCGATATCGGGTGCTGTGGTCACCGGGACCTCGTGCGCGGAACTGAGAAACAGGAGTGGATGCCCCATGGCGTTGACCACCGAGCAGAAGAAGACCATTCTCGCGGAGTACGGTCTGCACGAGACGGACACCGGTTCGCCGGAGGCCCAGATCGCCCTGCTGACCAAGCGTATCTCCGATATCACCGAGCACCTGAAGGTGCACAAGCACGATCACCACACCCGCCACGGGCTGATGGCGCTGATCGGTCGCCGCAAGCGGCTGTCGAAGTACCTGCAGAACAACGACATCAACCGCTACCGCAGCCTGATCGAACGCCTCGGCCTGCGGCGCTGATCGATCTTGAACACGCCCGGTTCCATGAGCCGGGCGGTACGTATGCCGACGGGGCGCATACAATCGCCTCGTCGGCATTTTCGTGTACCGGGGGTCTCCCGGATACGGAACGACAGAACCAGCCGTGCACACCCGCGCTCGTGGCGTCGGTCTTCGGTAGTGGCTTTTCGGCCCGGTCGTGATACGCCGGAGAGCTTCGATCGATGACCGCCTCCGCGTCGCCGGCTCCAAGGGGAGCCCGGCCGGGTGTACGCGCCGCAGCACGAATACGGCTACCGCTGACCCCGATGGTCACCGCGGTTCCGCCGACGCGCCGCGTTCGAACCTGGTACGGCTGACCCAGCCGGATCGCGCCACCGGGCGCTGTATCCGGCGAGACGAGAGGTTGAGAACAGAGAAATGCCAGAAACGATTGAACGCTCGAAGAGCTCGGCCATCGAGGTCGAACCGGGTGTTTTCGAATCCGTCGCGCTGATCGACAACGGCGCGTTCGGCACCCGCACCGTTCGCTTCGAAACGGGCCGGCTCGCCAAACAAGCCGCCGGATCGGTCGTCGCCTACCTGGACGACGAGACCATGCTGCTGTCGGCGACCACCGCCGGTAAGCACCCCAAGGAACAGTTCGATTTCTTCCCGCTGACCGTCGATGTCGAGGAGCGGATGTACGCGGCGGGCCGGATTCCCGGGTCGTTCTTCCGCCGGGAGGGCCGTCCCTCCACCGACGCGATCCTCACCTGCCGCCTGATCGACCGGCCGCTGCGTCCGTCGTTCGTCGACGGCCTGCGCAACGAGATCCAGGTCGTGGTGACCGTCCTGAGCCTGGATCCCAAGGATCTGTACGACGTGGTCGCCATCAACGCGGCTTCGGCCTCCACCCAGATCTCCGGCCTGCCGTTCTCCGGCCCGGTCGGCGGTGTGCGGGTCGCCCTGATCAACGATGTCGCGGCGGGTACGGCCGCGGGCGGTCAGTGGGTCGCCTTCCCGACGGTCGAGCAGCTGGAGAAGGCTGTTTTCGATATGGTCGTGGCCGGCCGGGTCACCGAAACCGGTGATGTGGCGATCATGATGGTCGAGGCCGAGGCCACCGACCATGTGCTCGAGCTGATCGACGGTGGCGCCCAGGCGCCGACCGAGACCGTGGTCGCCGAGGGCCTCGAGGCCGCCAAGCCGTTCATCGCGCGGCTGTGCCGGGCGCAGCAGGATCTGGCCGAACTCGCGGCCAAGCCCACCGAGGAATTCCCGCTGTTCCCGCCGTACGCCGACGACGCGTTCGCCGCCGTCGAGGATGCCGCGAAGGCCCCGCTGTCGGAGGCGCTGAGCATCGCCGGCAAACAGGAGCGCGACGAGAAGATCGACGAGATCAAACTCGAGGTGCTGTCCCGGCTCGGCGAGCAGTTCGAGGGCCGGGAGAAAGAACTCGGCGCCGCGTTCCGCTCGGTGACCAAGAAGCTGGTGCGCCAGCGCATCCTCACCGACGGATTCCGGATCGACGGCCGTGGTCTGGCCGATATCCGCGCGCTGTCGGCCGAGGTCGCCGTGGTGCCGCGGGCCCACGGTTCGGCGCTGTTCGAGCGTGGCGAAACCCAGATCATGGGTGTCACCACCCTCGATATGGTCAAGATGGCGCAGCAGGTCGATTCGCTCGGCCCGGAAACCTCCAAGCGCTATATGCACCACTACAACTTCCCGCCGTACTCCACCGGTGAGACCGGTCGTGTCGGTTCGCCCAAGCGCCGCGAGATCGGCCACGGCGCGCTGGCCGAGCGGGCGCTGATCCCGGTGCTGCCGAGCCAGGAGGAGTTCCCCTACGCGATCCGGCAGGTGTCGGAGGCACTGGGCTCCAACGGTTCGACCTCGATGGGTTCGGTCTGCGCCTCGACCCTGTCGCTGCTCAACGCCGGTGTGCCGCTGAAGGCGCCGGTCGCGGGTATCGCCATGGGCCTGGTGTCGGACACCGTCACCAACGAGGCCGGCGCGCAGGAGATCCGCTATGTGGCGCTGACCGATATCCTCGGCGCCGAGGACGCGTTCGGTGACATGGACTTCAAGGTCGCCGGTACCCGGGGCTTCGTCACCGCGCTGCAGCTCGACACCAAGCTCGACGGGATCCCCTCGCAGGTCCTCGCCGGCGCGCTGAGCCAGGCGCACGACGCCCGCACCACCATCCTGGACGTGATGGCCGAGGCCATCGCCACCCCGGACGAGATGAGCCCGTACGCGCCGCGCGTCACCGCGATCAAGATCCCGGTCGACAAGATCGGCGAGGTCATCGGGCCCAAGGGCAAGATGATCAACCAGATCACCGAGGACACCGGCGCCAATATCTCCATCGAGGACGACGGCACCGTGTTCGTCGGGGCCACCGACGGCCCGTCGGCGCAGGCGGCGATCGACGCGATCAACGCGATCGCCAATCCGCAGCTGCCCAAGGTCGGCGAGCGGTTCCTCGGCACGGTCGTCAAGACCACGGCGTTCGGCGCGTTCGTCTCGCTGCTGCCCGGTCGCGACGGTCTGGTGCACATCTCCAAACTGGGCAACGGTAAGCGCGTGGCCAAGGTCGAGGACGTGGTGAACGTCGGCGACAAACTGCGCGTGGAGATCGCCGATATCGACAACCGCGGCAAGATCTCGCTGGTCCCCGTCGACGAGAGTGCCGACGAGGCGCCCGCCGATGCGGACGCGGCAGCGACCGAGTAGTACTGGTCGTGTGACGGAGCAGAAAACGACGGCCCCCCTGCGCCCCAGTGGGCAGGGGGGTTCGTCATCGGCGTGGCGGATCGGCGAAACGGTCGATATCGACCACGGAGTGCGGCGTACCGTCCTGCCGGGTGGTCTGCGGGTGGTGACCGAGCAGGTGCCCGGTGTCCGTTCGGCGTCCGTCGGGGTCTGGGTGGGGGTCGGTTCGCGTGATGAGGGCCCCACCGTCGCCGGTGCCGCGCATTTCCTGGAGCATCTGCTGTTCAAGGCGACGCCGACCCGTTCGGCGCTGGATATCGCCGAGGCCATGGACGCGGTCGGCGGCGAACTGAACGCCTTCACCGCCAAGGAACAGACCTGCTATTACGCCCACGTGGTGGACGAGGATCTGCCGCTGGCCGTGGACCTGGTCACCGATGTCGTGCTCAACGGGTTGTGCCGGGCGGTGGATGTCGATGTGGAGCGCCAGGTCGTGCTCGAAGAGATCGCGATGCGCGACGACGATCCGGAGGATCTCGTCGGTGACGCTTTCCTGACCGCGCTGTTCGGCGACCATCCCATCGGCCGGCCGATCATCGGCTCGGTGGAATCCATCGAGGGGATGCGGGCGAGTCAGTTGCGCTCCTTTCATCAGCGCCGCTACACCCCCGACCGGATGGTCGTCGCGGTGGCGGGCAATATCGAGCACGAGCACACGGTGGAACTGGTGCACCGCGCGGTCGCCGATCGGCTCGATCCGGGCGCGCTGCCCGCACCGCGGCGCGAAGGCCGTTTCCGCACCCGGGAGGAGCCGCGGCTGACCTGGTCCAATCGGGACAGCGAGCAGGCGCATCTGGTGTTCGGGGTGCGGGCCTACGGACGTCACGAAGGGCAGCTGCGCTGGCCGCTGTCGGTGCTCAACACGGTGGTCGGTGGTGGCCTGAGTTCCCGCCTGTTCCAGCGCATCCGGGAGGAGCGCGGGCTCGCCTATTCGGTGTACTCGAGTGTGGACACCTTCGCCGACACCGGCGCGTTCTCGGTATATCTGGGTTGCCAGCCGGAGAACCTCGGCGAGGTGGCGACGCTGGCTCGCGGAGTGCTGGAGGAGGTCGCCGCCGACGGCATCACCGATGCCGAATGCGCCCGGGCCAAGGGTTCGCTGCGTGGCGGGCTGGTGCTGGGGCTGGAGGATTCGGCGTCCCGGATGAACCGGATCGGGCGCAGCGAACTGAGCTACGGCAACCATCGCAGTGTTTCCGAGACCCTGGCCCGGATCGATGCCGTGACCACCGAGGAGGTCGGTGAGATCGCGGCGGCGCTGCTGTCCCGGCCGTTCGCGGCCTCGGTCGCGGGGCCGTATCGACGGGTGCGTGACCTACCGGCTCCGGTGCGGCGGCTGGCCGCGAGCTGACCGGCCGGATGCTGCGGCCGGCTCGCGCATGAGACGGCCGCGCGGGTGCGGTCCGCAGGGCGTGATCCCGGACGGCCGGTGGTGCGGCCCGTCGGTCAGTCGTTCGGTTCCGGAACGGCGCGATTGGCGGCGCCGACCACCGAATCCAGCAGGCCGGGCAGGGCCCGGTTCAGGTCGGCGGTGCGCAGCCGCTGATGGGTCTGCCCGTCGATCACCAGCCGCTCGATCACGCCCGCGTCGCGCAGCACCTTGAAATGGTGTGTGGCGGTGGATTTGTTGATGACCTCGTAGAGCGCTGCGCAGCGCACACTGTCGTCGGCATTGTGCAGGCGTCGGACCATTTCGAGGCGCACGGGATCCTGGAGGGCGGCCAGGACCACGGGTAGTGGTGCCACCGGCGGGTTCGAAGAGTCCGTGGTCGGTGTGGTCTGCGTCATGATCCACTCGCTTGGGTTTGATGATCATCGAACCTCGGATAGGCTCGATGCAGTTCGATCAACGTCAAACTTACCTGTTTCGGGGTTCTCATGGCAGCGACAGCGGCGGTACGCACCGACGACAGAACAATTCAACCCTGGGCCTACGGACTGGTCCTGGGCGCGACGGGCGTGGCCCTCGGCGTATCCGGAGTCCCGGCACCGCTCTACGGCCTCTACGAGCAGCAGTGGCACCTGTCGCCGCTCACCACCACCGTGGTGTTCGCGGTGTACGCGCTCGCGGCGCTCGCCGCCGTCCTGGTCTCCGGCCGGATCTCCGATGTCGTCGGCCGCAAACCGGTACTGCTCGGGGCGTTCGCAGTGATGATCGCCGGTCTGGTGGTGTTCGTACTCGCCGACACCGTACCCATGCTGTTGCTCGCCCGCGCCCTGCACGGAATGGCCGTCGGCGCGACCGTGGTCGCGGGCGCGGCGGC
>JABFXT010000886.1 GCA_013361595.1 Nocardia sp.
CCTGAGTCGTAACCTCGCGTTCGGCGGGCGCTCACCGGCCACTGCCATGGTGAGTGCCGCCGGATCGAAACTTCCCACAGTGGTGGTCACGCCTCGTCGAGTCGTGACCACCACTGCCCGGTATCAGACTTTCTCGAAGGAGGCTCGCCCCCGATGGCGAACTACACCGCCGCTGACGTGAAGCGGCTGCGGGAGCTCACCGGCTCCGGAATGATGGATTGTAAGAACGCGCTGGTCGAGACCGAGGGCGATTTCGACAAGGCCGTCGAGCTGCTGCGCATCAAGGGCGCCAAGGATGTCGGCAAGCGGGCCGAGCGCACGACGGCGGAGGGCCTGGTCATCGCCAAGGACGGCGTGATGGTCGAGATCAACTCCGAGACCGACTTCGTGGCCAAGAACGCGGAGTTCCAGGAGCTGGCGGACAAGATCGGCGCCGCCGCGGCGGCCGCCAAGCCCGCCGATGTGGACGCGCTGAAGGCTGTGGCTCTCGACGGCGGGACCGTCGACGAGGCGCTGCAGGCGCTGGCCGCCAAGATCGGCGAGAAGCTGGAACTCCGGCGCGTCGTCTCCCTGGACGGCCCGGTCGCCACCTACCTGCACAAGCGCGCGTCGGACCTGCCCCCGGCCGTCGGTGTACTGGTCGAGTACACCGGTTCCGGTGACGCGGCCGCCGAAGCCGCCCGTGCCGCCGCCATGCAGGTCGCCGCCCTCAAGGCCAAGTACGTGACCCGCGACGAGGTGCCCGCCGATATCGTCGAGAACGAGCGTCGTATCGCCGAGCAGACCGCCCGCGAAGAGGGCAAGCCCGAGGGCGCGCTCCCGAAGATCACCGAGGGCCGCGTCAACGGTTTCTTCAAGGACGTCGTCCTGCTGGAGCAGCCGTCGGTCACCGACAACAAGAAGACCGTGAAAGCGCTGCTGGACGAAGCCGGTGTCACCGTCACCGCGTTCGCCCGCTTCGAGGTCGGACAGGCCTGATCCGATCCACGGCTCAGTACGAAACCCCCGCCGCGTCCACCGCGACGGGGGTTTCGTACTGAGATCGCCCGCGAACGGCCCCGCGCGGGGGGCCTAGTACGGGGGCGCGTGGGCGAGTAGGGCAGGATAGAGGCCGCTTTCGGTTGGTGCCGGGACCGGCGTGCCCCATTGCACCCGGACCCGGCCGGTGAAGGCGGTGGCCGGTCCCCGATCCGGCGACAACCCGCGCGTTCACCCGCCACCATGAGCACGACCACCGAGCACACCGATTGCCGAAGGAGACGCCAACCGATGACGCACCCGGGGACCGACCGCCCAGGATATCGCCGGGTACTGCTGAAACTCGGCGGTGAGATGTTCGGTGGCGGCGCGGTGGGCCTGGATCCCGATGTGGTGGAGACCGTGGCCGAGCAGATCGCCGAGATCGTGGGGTCCGGGGTACAGGTCGCGGTGGTGATCGGCGGCGGGAACTTCTTCCGCGGTGCCGAGCTCGAGGAGCGCGGTATGGAACGCGCCCGGTCCGACTACATGGGCATGCTCGGAACCGTGATGAACAGCCTGGCGCTCCAGGATTTCCTGCAGCAGCAGGGGGTGGACACCCGGGTGCAGACCGCCATCACCATGGGGCAGGTGGCCGAGCCGTATCTGCCGCTGCGCGCCAAGCGGCACCTGGAAAAGGGTCGCGTCGTGATCTTCGGTGCCGGGATGGGGATGCCGTACTTCTCCACCGACACCACGGCCGCGCAGCGGGCGCTGGAGATCGGCGCCGAGGTGGTGCTCATGGCCAAGGCTGTCGACGGTGTGTTCGACGCCGATCCGCGGTTGGATCCCGACGCCACCATGTACCACGAGATCACGCACAAGGAAGTGATCGAACGCGATCTGAAGGTCGCCGACGCGACGGCGTTCAGTTTGTGTATGGACAACCAGATGCCGATGCTGGTGTTCAATTTGTTGACCAAGGGCAATATCGCCCGGGCGGTGGCCGGTGAGAAGATCGGCACATTGGTTCGATCCTGATACCGCGGGCCCGCGGGTCATGACGATGACGACGCAGTGGAGGAACGGTCGTGATTGAAGAAGCGCTCTTCGACGCCGAGGAGAAGATGGAGAAGGCCGTCTCGGTGGCGAAGGACGATCTCGGCAGAATCCGTACCGGGCGCGCGAATCCGGGTATGTTCTCCCGGGTCGTGGTCGACTACTACGGATCGCCGACCCCGATCACCCAGATGTCGAGTATCACCGTGCCCGAGCCACGGATGGTGGTGGTCAAACCCTACGAGCAGGCACAGCTGGGCCCGATCGAGACCGCGATCCGCAACTCCGACCTGGGCGTGAACCCGACCAACAACGGTGACATCCTGCGGATCAGCATTCCGCAGCTCACCGAGGAACGGCGCCGGGAGCTGGTCAAACAGGCCAAGCAGAAGGGCGAGGACGCCAAGGTCGCAATCCGCAACGTGCGCCGCAAGTCCATGGAAGAGCTGGGCCGGATCCAGAAAGACGGCGAAGCCGGCGAGGACGAGGTCGGGCGCGCGGAGAAGGAACTGGACAAGACCACCGCCAGATATGTCGGCCAAGTCGACGAGCTGGTGAAGCACAAGGAATCCGAACTGCTCGAGGTCTGATCGCGCAGACGGGCCCACGGCCCGTCGGGTTCGCGGTGGTACCTTGCGCAGGCGTGGCCGGGCTTCTGTCCGGCGCGCGGGATCGTCCGAGAGCGGCACGAGCGGTAGGTGTCGCGCGGAATGCGGTGCTCGTAGTGAGCGGGCACCGGACCGGCGGTCGACCCGGCACGTGGCCGGTGGACTACCGCACAATGGGAACAGCGGAGCGAGCGACGCCCGCTTCGGGTGGGAACGAACGGAACGACGACGAGTTGAGCGACGGGACAATCGTGGCCGAGAAAGCCGCCGCGACCGGTGCGGCCCGACCGCAGCCGCCGGCCGAGGGCATATCCGAACCGACACCGGCGCCCGCCGGTACGCCCGCGGGCACCGAGCCCAAACGGTCCCGCGCGGGCCGGAACTTACCCGCGGCCCTGGCGGTCGGACTGACCCTCGGGGTCTTGTGCATCGCGGTCCTGATCTTCGTCCCCAAGGTGTTCATCGGTGTCGCTGGTGTCGCAGTCGGTATCGCCACCTGGGAGGTCGCCAAGCGGCTGCGCGAGGCCGATGTGCTGGTGCCCCGTACTCCGCTGATCGTGGGTGGTCAAGCAGTCTTCTGGCTGGGTTGGCCGTTCGGGCCGGGCGGGGTCACCGGCGCGTTCGCGGCGACTGCGCTGGTCTGCATGGTGTGGCGCCTGTTCGATCACGGCCTGCAGACCGCCCCGCGCAATTTCCTGCGCGATACCGCGATCACCGTGTTCACCCTGGCCTGGATTCCGCTGCTGGCGTCGTTCGCGGTGCTGCTCCTGCTGGAGGATCCCGACGGTAATCTGCGGGTGCTCACCTTCATGATCCTGGTGGTGTGCTCCGATGTCGGCGGCTACGTCGCCGGAGTACTGTTCGGCCGCCATCCGATGGTGCCCTCGATCAGCCCGAAGAAATCCTGGGAGGGTTTCTGCGGTTCGCTGGTCTTCGCCGTTATCGGGGGATTGCTCACCGTCACGCTGCTGCTCGACGCCAATTCCATGATCGGCGTCGTGCTCGGTATCGGCCTGGTGGTGGTCGCGACCCTGGGCGATCTGGTCGAATCGCAGATCAAACGCGAGCTGGGCATCAAAGATATGGGCACCATGCTCCCCGGGCACGGCGGCATCATGGACCGGCTCGATTCGATGCTGCCCTCGGCCTTCGTGTCCTGGCTGGTGCTGAGCACCCTGATCTGAGCTTCAGCGGCGCTGCGCGGCACGCCGCAACTGGACGATGCGAACCCCGCCCACCAGCGCCATCACCAGGGCGCCGGCTATGACCGACAGCAGGATCGTCACCCCGAGCGGTAGCGAGAAGTTCCAGAACAGCATTTCGACATCGGCGCTCTCGGAGTTCTGCAGGATGAAGATCAGCAGGACGATACCGAGCAACGCCGCCACGATCAGCGCGATCCACGCATTGCCCACCCGGGATTTCTCCACCCCTTTGCGCTTGCGTACGGCGGGTTTTCCGGCGGTGGTATCGGGTCCGTATCCGGCCGGTGTGCCCGGAACATCCGGGGGCGGGAAGTCCTCCGGTGGTGCGTGGGTCTCGGGTGTTCGATCATCGGGTGTCGCCATATGTCGATGATTGCCGACTGCTATCGACTGCGCACGGATTTCGGCCCCGCCGGTCGGTATCGGTCCGGTCCCACCGGCCATCGGGTGGCGCGGCACGGATCACATTCACCGAGATGACACACTGGTAGGACTATGACCGCCTCTTTGCCCCTGGTTTTCGACGCACCGCGCCGCGGCATGCCGCCGCGCCATCTGGCCGATCTGGACGCCGAGGGCCGTCGTGCCGCGATGGCCGAGCTCGGCCTGCCGAAATTCCGCGCCGACCAGATCGCGCGCCAGTACTACGGGCGGTTGCAGGCCGATGCCGAGCAGATGACCGATCTTCCGGCCGCGGTCCGGGAGAAAGTGGCGGAGGCATTGTTCCCGCCGCTGCTCAGTCCGGTCCGGCAGATCGCCTGCGATGCGGGGGAGACCCGCAAGACACTGTGGCGCGCCGGCGACGGCACCCTGCTGGAGAGTGTGCTCATGCGGTACCCGGACCGGGCCACCCTGTGCATCTCCAGTCAGGCCGGTTGCGGTATGGCCTGCCCTTTCTGTGCGACCGGACAAGGCGGGCTCGACCGCAACCTGTCCACCGCCGAGATCGTCGATCAGGTGCGCGCGGCCGCGGCTGATCTGCGTGACGGTGCCGTCTCCGGCGGTCCCGGTCGCCTGTCGAACATCGTCTTCATGGGGATGGGCGAGCCACTGGCGAACTACAAGCGGGTGGTGAACGCGGTCCGCCGCATCACTTCGCCGGCTCCGGACGGTTTCGGGATCTCCCAGCGCAATGTGGTGGTCTCGACGGTCGGTCTGGCCCCGGCGATCCGCAAACTCGCCGATGAGGATCTTTCGGTGACGCTGGCGGTCTCCCTGCACACCCCCGACGACGAGCTCCGCGACACCCTCGTTCCGGTGAACAACCGCTGGCCGGTCGCCGAGGTCCTCGACGCCGCCCGGTATTACGCGGACAAATCGGGTCGCCGGGTCTCCATCGAATACGCGCTGATCCGCGATATCAACGATCAGCCGTGGCGCGCGGAGATGCTCGGCCAGAAGCTGCACAAGGCGCTCGGCTCCCGAGTGCATGTCAATGTCATTCCGCTGAACCCCACCCCCGGCAGCAAATGGGACGCCAGCCCCAAGCCAGTGGAGCGGGAATTCGTGCGCCGGGTCGAGGCCCAGGGCGTGCCGTGCACGGTCCGCGACACCCGCGGTCAGGAGATCGCCGCGGCCTGCGGCCAGCTCGCGGCCGAGGGCTGAGTTCCGGTCGATACGGGAGCCTCCGCTGTGGAACGGCGGGTAGGGGGCTTCGTTGTGGCCCGTTCCCACCCGACCTGACATGATGCCTGCATGAGCGCCGACGAGCACGACGAGCTGCGCCTCACCGCCGACGAGTTCGCCGACGGTGCCGCGGCCGAACTCGGCGATATCGAGATCGTCGACGGCCGTGTCATACGACTCATGGCCCAGAGCCCGCTGCACAGCAGGGTTATCCGACGTCTGGCCGGCCTGCTCGAAAGCGGACGCCGGGAAGGCGGTCCGTGCATGGTCGTCGATTCCGATATCGCCGCGCGGTTCGCCGACTCGGATTCTCCGGCCTCGGACCGGCGGCTGAACATCCGGTATCCGGATATCTGGATTCGTGACTGTGAACCGTACGACGTGAATACGGTGCGGGATCACATCTTGCTGATCGTCGAGGTCACCTCCGGATCCACCATCGATGTCGATATCACCGACAAACGCATCCAATATGCGGCTGCCGGGATCCCCCGCTACCTGATCATCCGGCTCGACCAGAGGGAAGACAGGATCGAGGAAATCGAGGAATACCGGCTGGACTGGTCCGGCCGACGGTACTTGGTGCACACCGTGCACCGCCGCGTGCTGCTGCTGGACGAACCGGTCGAGGTGACGATCCCCTTCGATTCGCTGGAACAGCCCTAGACGCGGACCCGGGCCGGGTGCAACCGAACGTGGTGTGAGGGAAACGGATACATGGGTGAGCAGGTCGTCGCGATCGTCGGGGCCGGAATCGTCGGGCTGGCCATCGGGCGGGAACTCGCCCGCCGTCGTCCGGCCGACCGGATCGTGGTGTTGGAAAAGGAAGACCGGGTCGCGGCGCACCAGACCGGCCACAACTCCGGGGTGGTGCACGCCGGGATCTACTACCAGCCGGGAAGCCTGAAGGCCGTCCTGTGCGCGCGGGGCCGTACGCTGCTGCGGGACTACTGCGTCGAGCGCGCCCTGCCCTACGACGAATGCGGCAAACTCGTGATCGCGGTGGACGCGGACGAGGTGCCGCGACTCGAAGCCCTGCGAGCCCGTGCCGGTGACAACGCCGTCCCTGGTTTGCGCCGGGTGGGCCGTTCGGAGATCCGCGAGATCGAGCCGTTCGCCGAAGGGATCGCCGCGCTGTACTCGCCGCGGACGGCGATCACCGATTTCCCGCGGATCGCGCAGTCCTTCGCCGCGGAACTGTCGGATTCCGGTGGGGAGGTTCGGCTGTCGTCACCGGTGGACCGGATCCGCCGGACGGCGTCGTCCATCGAAATCGCGTCGGGCGGGGAGGTGCTGCGCGCGGACCGGGTGATCGTCTGCGCGGGACTGCACGCCGATACCGTCGCGGGCCTGGCCGGTGGCGACGCGGAGCCGCGAATCGTGCCTTTCCGCGGTGAGTACATGAATGTGGTTGCGGCGAAAGCCGATATGGTGCGCGGATTGGTGTACCCGGTCCCGGATCCGCGGTACCCGTTCCTGGGTGTGCATTTCACCCGGCGAGTCTCCGGAACAGTGGAGGTCGGCCCCAACGCGGTGCTCGCCTTCGCCCGTGAGGGCTACCGACGCGGTGACTTCTCGGCGCGCGATTTCGCGAACACCCTGCGCTGGCCGGGATTTCGCCGGATGGCGCGGCAGCATTGGCGCACCGGAATCGAGGAGATGTACGGCTCGCTGTCGACAACGGCGTACATGCGTCGAGCGCAGCGCTATATCCCGGCCATCGGTGCCGCGGATGTGGTGCGTGGTGGTGCCGGCGTCCGTGCTCAGGCCCTCGATGCCGACGGCAGCCTGGTCGACGATTTCCGGATCGACCGGCTGGGCCCGGTCACCGCGATCCGCAACGCGCCCTCACCCGCGGCGACATCCTCGCTGGCCATCGCCGAGTACGTCGTGGACGTCATCGAGGGCAAGGACACCACAGCGCGCTGACAATGCCCACGTCGCACGTCGGCTCACTCCCGGTCGAGCAGATACCGGAGGTAATGGTGGGGCCTGGCAAGGAATTCTCTGGTCAGGCGCACCGGTGGCGCCTCGTCGAAGCCGACGGTATCGATCGAACCGTCCTCGTCGATGCGGTAGATCGTGGCACCGGGCAGCGCGAGCAGGATCGGTGAATGGGTGGCGACCAGGAACTGGCATCCTCGCTCGACCAGTTCCGATATTCGCGCGAGAACGGTCATACAGCCGCGCGGTGAGAGTGCGGCTTCGGGTTCGTCCATGAGGTACAGGCCACCGGGAAGGAACCGGTGCCGCATCAGATCGACGAATGATTCGCCGTGTGACCGGTGGTGCAGCGATCGCCCGCCCACCGTTGCGATCTGTTCCGGGCCGAGGCGTTCGGTTTCGGTGGCCATGTTGTAGAAGGATTCGGCGCGTAGGAAGAACCGGTTACGCGGTTTGGTCACGCCCCACCGCAGTACCAGGTGCTCACCGAGGACGGATTCGGTGGATCGCGTGGCGAACCGGTAATTCTGGCTGCCTCCTTCGGGATTGAGACCCGCCGCGACAGCGATCGCCTCGATGAGGGTCGATTTGCCGCTGCCGTTTTCACCGACCAAGAAACTCGCACCCGGTGCCAACGGCATATCTCCCGCGCGAAGTAGCGAGTGGACCACTGGGAGATCGAATGGGTAGCCGGACGGTTCGAGGATCGGGTCCACGCGGATCGAACGCAGGTAATGGGCGGGTCCGGAATGGGTGACCACTGCTCGATGGTAGCTGGACCGGACGCGAACTCGACCTGCTGCGGTGTCGAGGTCGGTCCGTCCGTCAGGGGAACAGGTTGATCGGGTTCATGATGTCGGCGGCCAGCGTGAGCAGCATGTACGCCCCGCCGATCACCACCGCGACGTAGGTGAGCGGTAGCAGTTTCAGGTAGTCGACCGGGGCGCCCGGTGCCAGACCCTTCCAGCCGCGGAAGGTGTTGCGCAGTTTCTCGTAGAGGACCACCGCGATATGCCCGCCGTCCAGCGGCAGGAGCGGCAGGATATTGAACGCCCCGAGGAAGAAGTTCAGGCTGGCCAGGACCAGGATGAACATATTCCAATAGCCGCGCTCGGCCGTCTCACCGCCGATCTTGCTGGCGCCGTACACGCTGACCGGGGTGTCGGCGGTGCGCTCACCCCCGGTGACGGCGTCCCACAGCGAGGCGACCTTGGCGGGCATCTGGGCGAGCGACTGGAAGGTACGGATGAACATCTCCCCGGTGAACGCCGCCGAGGCGGGAATCGCGGCGAGGACGCCGTACTGCACCGGTTCGTAGAACTCCTGACCGACGCCGACCACGCTCACTTCCCGGCCGGGCCCGCCGTCCTTGGGGTAGCGCAGTGCCTGCTCGGGCACGACCTGGATGTCCAGCGTCTGCCCGTCACGATCGACGGTGTAGGTGAACGGACCGTTCTGCTGCTGGGTCAGCGTCTGGAACTCGGTCCAGCTGTCCACTTCTTCGCCGTTGATCGCGGTCACCACATCGCCGCGTTGGAGACCGGCTCGCTGGGCGGGGCCGGGGCCGGTGCAGGAGGCGAGCGTCCGATCGGGGTTCTGCGGTGCCACGCAGCTCATATCGCCGATGGTGGTCTCCGGCGGCTGGTTCAGATTGGGCAGGCCCCAGCCGACCGCGAGCACGACGATCAGCAGGAAACCGAGCAGGAAATTCATCCCGATCCCGCCCGACATCACGACGAGCCGTTTCCAGGTGGCCTGCCGGTACATGGCCCGGTCGACCTCTTCGGGTTCGAGTTCGTCGAGCGCCGTCATTCCGGCGATATCGCAGAACCCGCCGAGCGGGAGCCATTTCAACCCGTATTCGGTCTCCCCGCGGCGGAACGAGAACACCTTCGGACCGAAGCCGATGAAATACCGGCGCACCTTCATACCGGTGGCCTGCGCGGTCCACATATGCCCGCATTCGTGCAACGCGATCGAAATCGTGATGCCGAGGGCGAACAACACGAACCCCAACACGAACAGCATGTGGTCTACAGCCCTCCTGCGGTGCGCAGATCATTACTCCCGGCCCGCACGGAGACCGGAGCGGCCGCGAGCACGTGTCCACAGTAGCCGCACGCGGGCCGTACCTCGACGATCCGCGATATCGATTACCGCTGTACGAGGATACGGGCCCGTTCGCGGGCCCATTCGTCGGCAGCGAGTACTTCGGCGAGTTCGGTGGGCTCGGCCTGCCACTGGCCGGCGTCGTGTACGGCCTGCTCCACGGTGCGCACGATCTCCGGAAACCGGATCCGGCCGTCGAGGAAAGCCTGTACCGCGACCTCGTTGGCCGCGTTGTACACGGCGGTGACGCAGCCGCCCGCGGTACCGGCCCGGCGAGCCAGTTCCACGGCTGGGAAGGTCTCGTCGTCCACCGGTTCGAAGGTCCAGGTGGCCGCGGTGCCGAAATCGCACGGGGTGGCGGCGCCGGGCACCCGGTCCGGCCAGCCCAGCGCGAGCGCGATCGGCAGTTTCATATCGGGCGGACTGGCCTGGGCGAGGGTCGAGCCGTCGGTGAAGGTGACCATCGAGTGCACGATCGACTGCGGATGCACAGTGACCTCGATGCGGTCGTAGGGGATACCGAACAGCAGATGCGTTTCGATCAATTCCAGCCCCTTGTTGACCAGCGAGGCCGAGTTCAAGGTGTTCATCGGGCCCATGGACCAGGTCGGATGGGTTTTCGCTTCGGCGGGGTTCACGCCGTCCAGCATTTCGGTGGTCCAACCGCGGAACGGTCCGCCGGAAGCGGTGAGAACCAGCTTGTCCACTTCTCCGGCCCGGCCGCCGCGCAGGCACTGGGCCAGTGCCGAATGTTCCGAATCGACCGGGACCAGCTGCCCCGGGCGCGCGGCGCGGGTGACCAGCGATCCACCCGCCACCAGCGATTCCTTGTTCGCGAGCGCCAGCGTGGCCCCCGTCTCCAGCGCGGCCAGTGTCGGCTCCAGGCCCAGCGATCCGACCAGCGCGTTCAGGACCACATCGGCCTCGGTGCGCCGGACGAGTTCGGTGACCGCGCCGGGTCCGGTGAAGGGGACACCCAGTTCGGCTCCGGCGACCGGATCGGCGACGGCCACCGCGCTCGTCCCGGTAGCGGCCATCTGCGCGGCCAGCAGTTCGGTGTTCCCGCCACCGGCGGCGAGGCCGACGATCTCGAATCTGTCCGGATTCGCGGCGATCACCTCGAGCGCCTGGGTGCCGATGGAACCGGTGCTGCCGAGCAGGAGGACTCTGCGGAGATCTGACACCCGCCCATTGTCACCGACCGTGCCCCTGCTGGCTACGACGGGCGGTCGTATGCCACGATATCGAGCAGTATCCATTCTCTCAGGAGGAGCGATCGTGGCCGCCACGGAAGTCGAAACCACCAGCGACAAAGTCGTCACCAAGGTGGACCCCGCAGAGGTTCCGTCGGCGGCCTGGGGCTGGAGCGGGGAATCCCGCCGGACGTTCCAGGTGGCCGCGATCGTCGTGATCGTCATCCTGCTCGGCATGCTCAAGGGCAACCACCACGGCAAGGTCGAGGACCTCTACCTGATCGGCTTCGCCGCGGCGCTGGCGGCCCTCGTGATCAGGGACGTGGTGCTACGGCGTAAGCCCCGGTAACTGCCGGCTCTCCCCGAGGGCTGCGGTACCGCGCGGAGAACCGCCGGTTACGGTGCGGTGACGTGCCGGTGCCGGTCGTGACTGTTGCCGATGTCTCGACGGCCCCCGGTCGGGGCCGGACTAGACTCGGCACCGACCGGCCGGACCAGTACGAAAGTAGGCAGCCGAAAGTGACCAGCACAGTCGGATTGGGGATGCCGACCGCACCGGTCGCGGTGCTCGCACCGCGGCGTAAGACCCGTCAGTTGATGGTGGGTGGTGTCGGTGTGGGCAGTGACCACCCGATCTCGGTGCAGTCGATGACGACGACCAGAACACACGATGTGAACGCGACGTTGCAGCAGATCGCGGAGCTCACCGCGTCGGGCTGCGATATCGTCCGGGTGGCGTGCCCACGGCAGGAAGACGCCGACGCGCTACCCCTGATCGCGAAGAAATCGCAGATCCCGGTGATCGCCGATATCCATTTCCAGCCGCGCTACATCTTCGCCGCCATCGATGCGGGCTGCGCGGCGGTGCGGGTGAACCCGGGCAATATCAAAGAATTCGACGGCCGCGTGAAAGAGGTCGCCAAGGCGGCCGGTGCCGCCGGTATCCCGATCCGGATCGGAGTGAACGCCGGGTCCCTCGACAAGCGGATGATGGACAAATACGGCAAGGCGACCCCGGAAGCGCTGGTGGAATCGGCGCTGTGGGAAGCGGGCCTGTTCGAGGAACACGGGTTCGGCGATATCAAGATCTCGGTCAAACACAACGACCCGGTGGTGATGGTCGAGGCGTATCGGCAGCTGGCCGCGCAGTGCGACTATCCGCTGCACCTCGGCGTCACCGAGGCGGGGCCCGCGTTCCAGGGCACCGTGAAATCCGCGGTGGCGTTCGGCGCGCTGCTCAGCGAGGGGATCGGCGATACGATCCGGGTGTCGTTGTCGGCGCCGCCGGCCGAGGAAGTGAAGGTCGGCGGGCAGATCCTGCAGTCGCTGAACCTGCGCCCGCGCAAGCTCGAGATCGTGTCCTGTCCCTCGTGTGGCCGTGCGCAGGTCGACGTGTACACCCTCGCCAACGAGGTCACCGCCGGCCTGGACGGCCTGGAGGTGCCGTTGCGGGTCGCGGTGATGGGATGTGTCGTGAACGGCCCGGGCGAAGCTCGCGAGGCCGATCTGGGCGTTGCCTCCGGTAACGGCAAGGGCCAGATCTTCGTCAAGGGTGAGGTCGTGAAAACGGTGCCCGAGGCGCAGATCGTGGAAACCCTGATCGAGGAGGCCATGCGCATCGCCGAGGAGATGGGTGAGGACGCCGAGGCCGGGCAACCGGTCGTCAGCGTGGGCTGAGCGCCCCACGCGTCCGGCCTGCCGGCGAGGCGGGCCGGACGGCGCTGCCCGGCGCGGATACACGCTTTTCGGATATGCATACCGTCCCGGCTCGGTTCATGGCAGGCTGTTCTAGGTGCGGAGTCTGCTGGAGCCGACCCGGCGTGCGAAATACGTTCCCGCGCGCCAGCTCGCCAAGCGGGACCTGGCGCAGGTACTCCGGGTCCTCGACGACGATCCGGTGGCCACCTGCATGGTCGCTGCCCGGCTACAGGAATACGGTTTGGACAACCGGTGCGGTCAGGGTGAGTTGTGGAGCCACGGCGGCCTGTCCGAATCGCTGTGCTTCTCCGGGGTGAACCTCATCCCGCTGCGCGGCGGGCGTGATGCCCTGCGCGCTTTCGCCGATCGCGCGATCCGTTGGCCCCGGATGTGTTCCTCGGTCGTGGGACGGCAAGAACTGGCACTGCCGCTCTGGGAGATGCTCGCCGATCATTGGGGTCCCGAACGCGAGATACGGGGCGCGCAGCCGCTGCTGGCGCTCACCGATACCGCGATCTCGGTCGCCGACCCCGAGGTGCGCCAGGTCCGGCCCGAAGAACTGGACCGGTACCTCGCGGCGGCGATCGCGATGTTCATCGAGGAGGTCGGCGTCGATCCGCGCGCCGGTGACGGCGGCCGGGGCTACCGGCGCCGGGTGGCCGGGCTGATCGAGGCCGGGCGCGCCTGGGCGCGGTTCGTCGACGGCGAGGTCGTGTTCAAGGCCGAAGTGGGTGCCCAATCCCGTCGCACCGGTCAGATCCAGGGTGTCTGGGTGCATCCGGAACATCGCGGGCAGGGGTTGGGAACAGCGGGAACGGCCGCGGTCGCCAATTCGGTCGTCGCCTCGGGCCGGACGGCCAGTCTGTACGTCAACGACTACAACGAGGTGGCCCGGCGCGCCTATCGGAAGGTCGGATTCCGGCAGATCGCGACCTTCGCGACCGTTCTGCTCGACTGATTCCGGACCGGATCCGGTGTGCCGCAGGTGATCACCGGGTCCGGTCGCCTACCATCGGCTGCGATGGCGATCCGGTCGGCGCTCGTGATCGTGGTCACGGCGCTGGTGTTCGCCGTGACCGGCTGCGGGGCGGGCTCGTCCGGGCCGATCACCGCGGCGGACAGTTTTCTCGACGCCTTCACCGCCCGCGATATCGAAACCGCTGCCGGCCTCACCACTCGACCCGAAAAAGCCTTCGCCGCATTGACTTCGGCATGGGACGAACTGGACGCCGAAGAACTCCGGGCGAATACCGGGGCGGCCCGGATCAGCGGTGATACCGCCACGGTCGACTACACCTACGAATGGCGGCTGACCGGTGGTCGCGCCTGGACCTATTCGGGGCAGCTGCCGATGGTGCGCAGCGGTGGTTCCTGGACCGTGCGCTGGAGCGGAGCGGCGATCCATCCCCGGCTCGGCGACACCCAGACCCTGGCACTGTCGATCGAACCGGCGCCCCAGGCGCGGGTGAACGAGCAGTCCGGTAGCGATGTGCTGGTTCCGGGCACCGTCTCGCGGGTCACTTTCGATGCGGCCGACACGGCGGACCCGGAGCGGGTGGCGACGGCGTTGTCGCAGGCCCTTGTCGATCTCGACGAACGGTTCACTCCGCAGCGCATCCTGGATTCCGCGCGCGCCGCCGACGGTGTGTACACGGTGGTCGTGTTGAACGAAGCCGAGTTCGGCCGGGTGGGACCCCGGCTCATCGGGCTGCCGGGGGTTCGGGTGACCCAGGAGTGGGATATGGCGCCCACCGACCGGAGATTCGCTCCCGATCTGATGGCCCAGGTGCGGCAGACGGTGATCGCCGATGTCGACGGGCGGGCGGGCTGGCGGGTGGTGGCCCGCAACGCCAACGGCGCCGAGACCGGGGTGTTGCAGGAGGTGGCCGCGCAGCCCGCTCCGTCGTTCGCGCTGAGTGTGGACCGGCGGATCCAGAACGCGGCCCAGCGCGCGGTCGACGGGCGCCGGGAACAGGCCATGATGGTGGTGATCGAACCCTCGACCGGCGGGATCCTCGCGGTCGCGCAGAACACCGCGGCCGACCGGGACGGTCCCGTCGCCACCATCGGTCAGTACCCGCCCGGCTCGGTGTTCAAAACGGTGACCGCCGCCGCTGCCATGGCGGCGGGGGTCGCGACGCCGGAGACGGTGGTGTCCTGCCCGAGCGCGATCACCATCGGCGAGCGGATGATTCCGAATTACAACGGTTTCTCGGTCGGCGACGTATCGATGACCACCGCGTATGCACGGTCGTGCAATACCTCGTTCGCTCGGTTGGCCAGTGAATTGCCGGAATCCGCACTGACCGATAGTGCGGCGGCGTTCGGAATCGGTCCGGATTACTCCGTGGCGGGGCTGCCGACCTTTTCCGGATCAGTGCCCGCGACCGAGGATCGCACTCAGCGGACCGAGGACGGGATAGGCCAGGGGCGGGTCGTGGTGAGTCCGTTCGGTATGGCCCTCATGGCCTCGACCATCGCCGCGGGCGAGGCAACGACTCCTTTTCTGATCGCCGGACGGGAAACCGCGGTCGACGGAGCGCGGCCCGCGCTCGATCCGGAGGTGGTGGCCGGTCTGCGGACGATGATGCGGCAGGTGGTCGTCACGGGTACGGCCGAGCGGATCGCCGACCAGGGAACGGTATTCGGTAAAACCGGCGAGGCGGAGGTGGAGGGAGGTTCACATTCCTGGTTCGTCGGTTACCGGGGCGATATCGCCTTCGCGACACTGCTGGTCAGAGGCGGGAGTTCCGATAACGCGGTGGCTGTGACGCGAGATATGCTCGCCGCACTGCCCGCGGGATATTGATCCGCGCGGGCGGTGACGGGGTCTACTGTCCGGCCGACTCGGTCCCCGCTCGGGGTGCGTAACGGTGACCGATATCGGTGATGCGGGTATCGGTGGTCACCGAATCGCTGACCCGGGCGGGCGCGACGACCGAGACCGTATGGTCGGTGACCGGTGCGGACGAGGCGGTGTCGGTACCGAGGATCTCGACGACTCCGGTGCCCCCCAGGATCAATCCGGCGGTGATGAAAGCAACGCTGGAACGCTTCATTTCCGGCTCCCTCCGATTCAGAGGTTCGACAGACAGCGAGCTCGTGATGCCGCTGCGCGACCGGGCTCTGCGGAAGTGTTATCTGATGATTTGCTGCTCAGGTCAACCTAAGCCGGGAATGCGCGCCGAGACAAGATGGAAAGGTGCACAAAATCGATGAGGAGCAAATCGTGACCCGGCTTTCGAATTCCGTGATCTACTCGTTATCTGCCATTCAGATTTTGTGCAGACTGGCTGCGAGGTGATCCTGTAGAGGCAGGCCCACAGCGCCCATCTGCAGGGTGTAGTCGATGACTCCGGCGTGCATATGGATAGTGCGACTGAGCGCGGTCACCGACTTCGCCGTCGAGCTCAGGCCTATCGCCGTCGACTCCAGCTCCAACCGGATCTCGTCGTCGCCCAGGGTGAGTTTTCCCTCGCAGATCTCGGTGATCCCGGTGGGATGGGAGAGGATGAGTTCCACCCGGTCGGGGTCGGGGCAACGGAGATAACCGGTCTCCACATGCAGTGGGCGGTTGTCGTCGGCGTGCCGGGTGCGCTGCCGGTAGGTCAGGAAGGGCCGGCCCAGATGCCCGAATGTGATCTCCTCCAGATACCCGAAGGGCTCGATCGTGGGGTAATCACCCCGGCCCGCGCCGCGCCAGGTGCCGAGCAATCCGGCCAGCGGGGCGATGGCGGGGTGTGGGGCGGGGATCTGCGGTTCGGCCACGGCCCACAAGAGTAGACCCTCGGGCCGGTATCGGGAGCACCCGCACCGGTCCGCGTGCCGGAGCGGCGCTACTTGTTACGGCGACGTCCGAACGGCCAGAAGGACCGGGTGCGCCGACGGGGCAGCGCCGCGTAGACCATGGTCATTTCGGCGAACACCCCCGCTTCGCGTTCCCGGTCCGCGCCGAAGTCGTCGCGGCCCAGGATCTGGGTGATCGAACCGGGCGCGATCGTGGCGAGCGCGTCGAGCAGTGAGGCGTTGAGCGCGCCGAGCGAGATACGGGTGGTGTCCGGATCCTCGGCACCGGGCCCGCCGTGGCCCAGCAGCATATGACCGATCGCGTGCAACACGATGTGGTCGGCATTGCGGCCCGAGGCCGATGCGTCGAAGACGATGATGTCGTCGTTCTTGCGGGCGATCCAGAGACCGTTGCCGTTGCATCCCAGATCGGCCAGCGCCGACCGGTGGGCCGGCTGTAGCGAGATCGGCCGCTTCCGGTGCGCGGCCACCTCGGCGAGGTAGGCGTTGAGGTCCCACGGGCTGGGCAGGGGCACCGACCCAGCCGCATCGCCGAACCTGGCGTCCATGCTTGTCATCGGCGAATACGTTACCGATCGCGCGTCCGCTCGTCACTTCCGCGAATTCCCGCGCACCGATGGAGAACCGGCGACCTGGGCGGGAAGCGGCCGCCTACTCGATATCGATCTCCGGGCCCACGGACCGGACATTGTGCTGCCTGTTCCACAGCGCGGTGAACGCCCACAGAACGACGCCGACCACCAGTAGCACCCCGGCGATGGCGTACTGCTGCGGATTGCGATCGGTGAACGGTGTGGCCAGATACGCACAGCACAGCGCACCGAGAACCGGCAGCGCGGTCGGGGTGCGGAAATGTTCGTGCTCGACCGTGTCCCGCCGGAGTACCAGGACCGCGATGTTGACGATGGTGAAGACCACGAGGAGCAGCAGCGCGGTGGTGCCGCCCAGTTCGGGTACCTCGTCGACGAAGGTGAGCAGCCCGAAGGCCAGTACGGTGGTGAACAGGATCGCGATATGCGGCGTGCGGCGGGCCCGGTTGACCCGGCCGAGTACTCGCGGGATCACCTTGTGCTTCGCCATTCCGTACAGCAGCCGGCTGGCCATGAGCATATTGATCAATGCCGAGTTGGCCACCGCGAACATGGTGATGAAGGCGAAGATCTGGGTCGGGAATCCGGGTGCGCCGATCTCCACCACCCGCAGCAGCGGGGCATCGCCCTGGGCGAGTTCTTCCGGCGGCACCAGAGCCACCGCAGTGACGGAAACCATGACGTAGATGGCGCCGGTGATCAACAGCCCGCTGATGAGGATCTTCGGGAAGATCTT
Source organism: Nocardia sp. (assembly GCA_013361595.1). Classification (GTDB taxonomy): domain Bacteria; phylum Actinomycetota; class Actinomycetes; order Mycobacteriales; family Mycobacteriaceae; genus Nocardia. Next base: position 17,533 of record JABFXT010000886.1, read on the forward strand.
GCTGGGTGCCTTGGTCTCCTCGGCCATGTTCACCGAATCCTCGAACCCGACCATCGCGAAGAAGGCCAGCGTGGTCGCCGCGATGACGCCGCCGAGCGCGGATCGGTCCCCGGTATCGAATTCGACGATGCGGCCGAAATCGCCGTTGCCGAAGCCGAGCGCCCACAGCCCGATGCACACCACGATCAGCAGACCGGACAGTTCCACACAGGTGAGCAGGACATTGGCTTTCACGCTCTCGCCGACGCCGCGCAGGTTGATCGCGGCGACCGCCGCCATGAACGCCAGAGCGATCACAGTGAGCAGGAGCCCGTTACCGTCGAATTCGAAGGCCTCCGCGAAGTTCGCCGCGAAGGCCTTGGCCGCCGTCGCGGCGGAGGTGATACCGGAACTCATCACCGCGAAGGTCACCATGAAGGT
>JABFXT010000748.1 GCA_013361595.1 Nocardia sp.
CAAGCTGCCGCCGAAGGTGTGGACCGGCTCGTCGGTCAGTGGCAGCGTGGTAGCGATCGGTCGTCGGGATTCGGCCAGGTATTCAGGCAGGTAACGGAATTCGAGTGTTCCGTCGGTGTTCTTGATCAGCACCGCCGCGCGTCGGCCGGACTTGTAGACGTCTGCGGCGCGAACGGTGCGGAGATGTGTCAGGTCCGTCATCCGTTGAGTTCCAGTGCGAGTCCCAGGACGTCAGCGACGTCGGCAACCGTTCCGATGCCGGTGGTCCCGGTTCCGTGTTCGATATCGCGGACCGTACGGGTCGATGTTCCGGCGAGATCGGCGAGCTGCTCCTGAGTGAGTCGGTACCGACGGCGGGCAGCACGAATTTCGGTGCCGATACGTCGCACCTGATCCATACCTCCTCCAATCCGGGAGGATGCTGCCGAAAATGCTGGTAGCAGCTGAGATGGTACGGGATTCTCTCCATATCGGCAATATTCTGCCGATTGATGCCTGGGTGGAGGTTTGTTTGGTGCTGAGGGGAATTTTCGGCAATATTCTGCCGCAATGGTCCCGCCTGGCCGGTGAAAGTCCGGATCATCGCTGTTCCGGGCAGCCGTGCGCTCCAGCCCAGGTCGGACCGCGATCGAACCGCTGACGGCTGTGGTGGCGGCGCCCGACGCCCGACGCCGGCGAGCGCGGAGCGCGCGTGATACCGGCGACGCCGGCTCATTCGTAGCGGACCGTTACCGACGGAGTATCGGGGACGGCCTGGCAGGTCAGGATGTACCCCTCGTCGAGGTCGTCGTCGGTGAGGGCGTCGTTGACGCGCATGGTCGCCTTGCCCTCGGTGAGTTTGGCCATGCAGGTGGCGCAGTTACCGGATTCGCAGGAGAACGGGGGAGTCAGCCCGGCTCGGCGGGCACTTTCCAGGAGGGTTTCGCCGTCGCGGCGGGGGACGGATTTCTTCTTCCGGTTGAGGAAGATGGTCACCGTGCCCTCCTTGGTGGCAGCGGATTCCACGGGCCCGGCGCCGACCGCCGGGGTGGCGGGAGCGCTCGACACGGCTGCGGCCGGAGTCGCGACCGTGGTCGAACCAGGCGGTGCTACAGGCGGATTCGGGGCGGAGGTGACCGGTGCTGTAGCCGGTACGGGTGCGCTCGCCACGGGTGGAGCGGGCTTGGCCGGGGCGCCGCCGAATCGTTCGGAGAAGATCTGGCCCGGGCCGGGTAGGGCGTTCTCGACGAGCTCCATGAAGGGTTGCGGGCCGCAGATGTAGGCGTCGCCGGCGGTATGGGGGCCCACGAATTCGCGGACCTTCGCGGCGTCCACATAACCGTGTTCGTCGTCGCGATGGCGTACGACGGTCAACCGGCCGGGGTAGCGAGCGGCCAGTTCGTCGAGGGCGGCTTCGAAGATGGCGGAGGTGCGGTCGCGGTCGGCGCACAGCAGCCGGACCTCGCGGCCGGTGGTCGCCAGTGTGGTCTTGGCCAGCGAGATGATCGGGGTTATCCCACTGCCCCCGGAGAAGCCGAGCACCGGAACATCGCCGTCGCGCAGGCAGAATCGGCCGGTCGGCACCGTCAGTTCGACTTCGTCGCCTTCGCTGAGGTTGTCGTGCATCCAGTTGGAGACCAGGCCGCCGGGTACGCGCTTGACGGTGGTCATGAATTCGGTGTCGGTGTGCGGGCAACTCGACATCGAGTACGACCGGAAGAGCGGTTTGCCGTCGACGACGACCTTGAACGTGCAGAACTGACCGGCCTGGTAGGCGAAGGGGCCGTCGTGCGGTTCCAGCACGAAGGTGCGGGTGTCCGGTGTCTCCTTCACGATGCGCGTCACCTTCGCGCGCCGGAACAACGGTGGTCTCGCCATGGTCGCCTCCTTCTGGTATTAAGATTCTATCCAAGCGAGAATAGTATTCTCAAATTCGGATAGGAACAGCCATGAAGTGCTACCGGATGGGGGGACGCAGATGACGGGCCCCACAGTGCTCGCCTTCGAGGAGCGCGAGTACACCCGCGCCGAGCTGGATACGGCGGCGGACGGTTTGGCCGGGGTACTCGCGGGGCGCGGCGTCGGGGCCGGGCAGCGAGTAGCGCTGATGTCCTCCAACCGACCGGAATTCGTCACCGCGGTACTGGCCGTCTGGCGGCTCGGTGCCGCCGTCGTCCTGCTGAGCCCGGCCTGGAAACGCGCCGAGGTCGCGCACGCGCTCGAGATCACCGGTGCCCGGTACGCACTCGGTGATCAACCGGTACTGGCCGAGCTCATGGACATGATCTCCCTCGACGATCCGGTACCACCGGCCGGCCGGGCCTTCCCGGCACCGGCTCCCGGCGGCGACGCGGTACTCGTATTCAGTTCCGGTACCACCGGGATGCCGAAAGCCGTGCGTCACACGCACGCTTCGTTCGCGGCGGCGGTGCGGCACTGGCGGAACGCCCTGCGGCTGGGGTCCGGTGATCGGATCCAGGTGGCGACTCCGCCGTCACATATCCTCGGCATCCTCAATATCGTCACCGCACTGGAATGTGGCGCGTGGGTGCGGCTGCACCGGCGATTCGAGCTGGAACGCGTACTGCGGACGATCGAATCGGACAAGATCACCATCGAGATGGCGGTGGCTCCGATCGCGCTGGCGATGGCGCAGTTCCCCGGCCTCGAATCCTATGATCTTTCCTCGCTGCGCTACATCATGTGGGGTGCGACCCCGGTGACGGCCAGTGTCGCCGAAACCGTCACCCGGCGGACCGGTGTCACCTGGCTACCCGCCTACGGCGCGAGTGAACTCCCGGTGATCGCCTGCAATCCGATCGAATCCCCGCGACTGGATTCCGTCGGCAAGGCCGTACCCGGGGTCGATGTGCGGGTGGTGTCGCTGGCGGACGGACAGCCCGTCGCGCCGGGGGAGGACGGCGAGATCCAGTTGCGCGCGGAATCGCTGATGGCCGGCTATCTGCCCGATTCGGCGACCGCGGCGGCGCTCGACGACGGCTGGTATCGCACCGGTGATGTCGGGAACCTGGACGCCGACGGCTGGCTACGCCTCACCGACCGGTCCAAGGAAATGATCAAGGTGCGCGGCTTCCAGGTGGCACCGGCGGAGATCGAAACCGTGCTGCACGGCCACGACGCGGTCGCCGATTGCGCGGTGTTCGGCATACCCGACGGCGCGAACGGTGAGGCGATCGTCGCCGCTGTCGCGATCTCGGCGCCGGTGACCGCGGAAGAACTGATGAGGACCGTGCGGGAACGGCTGGCCGGTTACAAGCGATTGCGGCAGGTGCAGTTCGTGGACGAGATCCCCCGCCTGCCGTCCGGCAAGGTGCTGCGGCGAGTGCTGAAGGAGCGGTATGGACGTCCGGCTGACGAGTGAACAGCGGCAACTGCGCGACGCGGCCGCGAAACTGGCCGACGAACTGGGCCCGGGTTCGGTCCTGGATCTGGCCGACCCCCGGCGGCGCGCCCGCCTGGAGGAAGCGGTGTCGGGCACCGGCTTCCGTGAACTGCGCTCCGACGGCGCCTCCGGGGTAGAGGTGGCGATCGTGGCCGAGGAGTTCGCGCGCGGACTGGTGGACGTCCCGTTCCTGGGGCCGGTTCTCGCCGACGATCTGCAGGGCCGGCTCGACCGAGACACCGCACGGTGGACGGTCGCGTACGGGGGCGTCGCGATCGACGCCGCCGGCTGCGACCGGGTACTGAAACTGGAGGGGAGCGGTGTATCGGCCGGGCCGGTCGGTGCCGAGGTCGCGGGCGCGGATCTCACCCGGGCCGCCGGTGCGGCCGAAGGCCCGTGGGAGTCGCGAGCCGATATCTCGCCGGGGCACCGGGATCGCTGGCTGGCCCTGGCCCTGACCACCACCTGTGCGGATCTGGTCGGCGCCGCGCGCGGCGCCCAGCGGCTCGCGGTGGAATACGCGAAAGTCCGGGCGCAGTACGGGCAGACGATCGGTTCCTATCAGGCGGTGGGACACCTGCTGGCCGAAAGCGAGGCACTGATCGAGGGGTCGATCAGTGTGCTGTGGCATGCCGCCTGGGCCGTGGACGAATGCGAACCCGCCGAAGCGCTGCGCGCGGCGCGGATCGCCAAGATCTACGCCGCCCGGGCCGCCCGCACTGTCTGTGAGACCGCGATCCAGGTACACGGCGGGATCGGCAACACCTGGGAATGCCTGGCCCACGTGTACCTGCGGCGGGCACTGGTGTCCACCGAACTGTTCCCTGTACGCCTGGAGGAGGCCGGCCGTGGACTTTCGTGATTCCGCCGAAGAAGCGGCGTTCCGGGAACGCCTGCGCGACTGGCTCGCCGGAGTGGCGGGCAAATACCCGACCTCCGGCGACGAGTACTGGGCCCGGCAGGGCGAATGGCACGCCGAGCTGTACCGGGCCGGATTCTTCGGGCTGTCCTGGCCCAAGGAGTACGGGGGTCAGGAGTTGCCGCCGGTCTACGACGTGATCCTGGACGAGGAACTGGCGATCGCCGGCGCGCCGCCGCGGCCGAGTCTCGGGTATCTCATCCAAGGGCTCGGCCACCACGCGAGCCCGGAACTGTGCCGCCGTTTCCTGCCCGGCATGATCGACGGAAGCCAGCGGTGGTGCCAGGGTTTCAGCGAGCCCGGCGCCGGATCGGATCTGGCCTCCCTCACCACCACGGCCGTCCGCGACGGTGACGAGTACGTGATCCACGGCCACAAGATCTGGACGAGTTACTCCGATGTGGCCGACTGGTGCCTGCTGCTGGCCCGGACCGATCCCGCCGCACCCCGGCACAAGGGGATCTCGGCCTTCGTCGTGTCGATGAAACAGCCGGGTGTGCAGCAGCGGCCGCTGGAAATGATGAGCGGGGTGACCACCGAGTTCGGGCAGGTGCTGTTCGACGGTGCCCGGGTGCCCGCCGATCAGCTGGTGGGTGCGCCCGGCGAAGGCTGGAAACTCGCCATGACAGTCGTCGGTCACGAGCGTGAGCCGTCCACACTGGGCTACGCCGCGCGTTACGGAAAGCTGGTGCGCCAGCTTGCCGCCCGCACCGACGGCACGCTGCCCGACGAACTCGCCTGGGCCGCCGTCCAAGCGGAGATGTTGCGACTGCACGTCCGGCGGCGGCTGTCCGAACAGCTCGACGGCGTCACACACGGGCCGCAGGGCTCACTCGACAAACTGCTCATGACCTGGGTCGATCAATCCGTCGGACATGCCGCGCTCGCCGTGGCCGGTACCGGCGATCAGGAGATGTTCGGCTCCTACCTCTACAGCCGCGCCCAGAGTGTGATGGGCGGGACATCGCAGATCCAGAAGAACATCATCGCCGCGCGCATCCTCGGATTGGGAGCCTGAAATGTACGATATGCCACCGGAAATCGATGTCCGGGCCGACGGCTCGCTCCGGATCATCACCCTGAACCGTCCCGACGCGCTCAATGCCGTGGACGACGCGCTGCACACCGGTCTGGCCCGGCTGTGGCCGCGGCTCGCCGAGGACCACGACGCCCGCGCCGCCGTGCTCACCGGCGCCGGCAAGGCCTTCTCCGCGGGTGGTGATTTCGCCTATCTCGAGGAACTCGGCCGCGATACCGTACTGCGCGAGAAAACGATCGCGCACGGCCGCGATATCGTCATCGGGATGGCCCGCTGCCGGGTACCGGTGGTCGCCGCGGTCAACGGTCCCGCCGTCGGTCTCGGCTGCAGCCTGGTCTCGCTCAGCGATATCGTCTACCTCGCCGAAACCGCCTACCTCGCCGACCCGCACGTCCAGGTCGGGCTGGTGGCCGCCGACGGCGGACCGCTCACCTGGCCGTTGCACACGAGCCTGCTGCTGGCGAAGGAATACGCGCTGACCGGCGCTCGCATCTCCGCCGAACGCGCCCGCGAGATGGGCCTGGCCAACCATGTGGTGGCCGACCCGCTGGCCGAAGCGCTCGCCTGCGCGAAACGGATCGCCGGAAAGCCCCGCCAGGCCGTGGAAGCGACCAAAC
>JABFXT010000562.1 GCA_013361595.1 Nocardia sp.
CAGGGGTTGCGGCCCCCGCCTCCCACTGTAGTTGGCAGGGGATTACGCCGCCGCCGCTCCACCCTATTGATGTGGAGCCGTCGGCAGGGCTATTCACTCATAACGCCCCTACCCGCCGATTGGTTTCCCACTCCGGTTTTGCCCAGAGCGAACAGAACGGCTCCCAGCGCTGGGGAGCCCGGCGCGGCGGATCGGCGGCGGGTCCGGCGGGGTCCACGACCGGTACCCGGTCGACGGGCACCGCGGGAGCGCACGGCCGCCGCGATGGTGGAAACGGGACGTCAGAGGTCGCGATCTGCGATGAGGCCGCTGCGCATGGCCAGTGCGGCGAGCCGGACGCGCTTCTGGTTCTGCGGCAGATCCTCGACGCCGAACTTGGCGAACAGGGCGCGCAGATGGGTCTTGACGGCGTCCACGCTCAGATACAGTTCGTCCGCGATCTGCTGATTGGTGGCGGGGGCCGCGAAACCCGCGTCCCCTTTGTACGGACGGCACAGGGCGACCAGTACCGCGCGCTGGGCTTCCGTGAGGGACCGAACGGTGGGCAGGCCGGCACCGGAAGCCCGGGTGGCATCGTCGGCGACGCCGTTGAAATCGTGGAAGGACACCAGCGAGGTACCGACCCGGATACGGTCACCGGGCATCAGCCGGCGGCGGCCGTTGATGCGCTCGCCGTTGACGAACGTGCCGTTGCGGGAAAGGCCGTCGTCCACGATCGTCCACTGTGCGGCGAGATATTCGACCGCGGCGTGCAGCCGCGACACCTCGGCGTCCCAGCGCAGCGACAGATCGGCGCCCGCGGACCGGCCGATGGTGATCCGCTGCCGATCCGGGCTCAACATCACTTCGCGCCTACGGCCTTCGTCATCGGTGAATCGAAGGAACGAACCGACGGATCCGGTCACTGCGCCGATACCTCACCTCTCCATACCGGCAGCAACTGCCGGGCACTGCGGACCTCTTGCACTGCGGCGCGCCTGGCCCGGCCGATCACGTCTATGGTGCCGGGCAGTCGGCCGCTCGGGCAAGATGGAACGCCGCCGGGCGCAGCGGCCCCGGCGATCGACGCCGGGGCCAGCGGTAATTCCAAATAGCTATCGAGAAGACCACCATCGCCGCGTTCTGTGAATAACCCGCGGGCGACGGTTGAAAGTAGAACTATCCCTTCGCGGCCTTGTTGTACGCATCAGTGATATCGGCGGAGATACGGCCACGCGCGGAAACCTTGTGACCATTGCGACGCGCCCACTCACGAATAGCCGCGCTTTGTTCGCGATCCATGGTGGCCCGCGCCTTGGTGTTACCGGCGGCCGCGACCGCGGACTTCACCCGCCGCCGGCCGCTCACCCGGCGGGCACTGGAAACCCACTGCTCCAACTCGTCCCGAAGCTTCGACGCATTCGTCGACGACAGGTCGATCTCGTACGACACCCCATCGATTGCAAACTCGATGGTCTCGTCCGCGATGGACTCACCGTCGACATCGTCGATCAGGCTAACGGTGACCTTCTTTGCCATGAGATGAACGTCCTCTCGAAATCGTGCGGCCCGCAAAATCAGGCCGATTACCCGAGGCAAGAATACCCCGAATTCGGAAAATTCCAAGACGAGCGGCCTGCTATGCAAACCGGTCGCTCTTCGGCCGACCGGCCGCACTATTGGGAACAGTATCGTTTCCCGGATTCCCAATCCGGTGAGTGCCATCAACAACCTATCGAGTCCCATACCGGTTCCGGTTGTCGGCGGCATCCCGTGTTCCATGGCGGCCAGGAAGTCTTCGTCGAGCACCATTGCCTCGTCGTCGCCGGCCGCGGCCAGGCGCGCCTGATCGATGAACCGTTCACGTTGGATCACCGGATCCACCAACTCCGAATAGCCGGTGGCCAACTCGAAGCCGCGGACATACAGATCCCACTTCTCGGTGACACCGGCCCGCGACCGATGCTGCCTGGTCAGCGGAGAAGTTTCGACCGGGAAATCGCGAACGAAAGTCGGCACGTACAGCTTGTCGCCGTAGCTGTGCTCCCAGAGTTCCTCCACCAGTTTGCCGTGGCCGTAGCCCTTGCCCTCGGGAATTTCCAGACCGACCCGATCGGCCAGCTCGAGCAATTCCGGAACAGTTGTTTCCGGAGTGACCTCGACCCCCGTCGACTCGGACAACGACGGATACATCTCGACCGTTGTCCACTCACCGCTCAGATCGTATTCCGAACCATCGGCAAGGGTGACGACCTGAGTTCCGAGCGCCTCCTGCGCGACTTCCTGGATCAATTCCCGGGTCATGCGCGCGGAGTCGTCATAGGTGCCGTACGCCTGATAAGTCTCGAGCATCGCGAACTCGGGCGAATGAGTTGAATCGGCGCCTTCGTTGCGGAAGTTCCGATTGATCTCGAAGACCCGCTCCAGCCCGCCGACCACACAGCGTTTCAGAAACAGCTCCGGAGCAATGCGCAGGTAGAGATCCATATCGAGCGCATTCGAGTGCGTGCGGAAAGGTCGTGCGGCCGCGCCCCCGTGCAGGGTCTGCAGCATCGGAGTCTCGACCTCGAGGAAATCGCGACGCTCCAGCGCATTGCGCAACGCACGCACGACCGCCACCCGGGTACGAGCCGTTTCCCGGGCCTCCGGACGCACGATCAGATCGACATAGCGCTGCCGGACCCGGGTCTCCTCGCTCATCTCCTTGTGCGCTACCGGTAGCGGGCGCAGCGCCTTGGCAGCCATGGACCAGGAATCGGCCATGACGCTCAATTCACCCGTACGCGACGCGATGACCTCGCCGTGGACGAAAACCATATCGCCGAGATCCACATCGGTCTTCCAGGCCGCCAGCGCATCCGCACCGACACCGTTCAGGCTCACCATGGCCTGCAAAGTGGTGCCGTCGCCCTCCTGTAGCTGAGCGAAGCACAATTTACCGGTATTGCGCATGAAGATGACCCGGCCGGCCACACCGACGAGCTCACCGGTCGCGGTATCGGCCGCGAGATCCGGATAGGCGGCACGGATTTCGCCCAGACTATGGGTACGCGGAACCGAAACGGGGTAGGCCTCCCCGCCGGACTCGAGCAGCCGCTCCCGCTTCTCCCGGCGGATCCGCATCTGCTCGGGGACGTCGTCGACCTCCACGGAGCGGCTGGATCGCCCCGCGGGAACAACGCCCGCGGAGCCGCCGGATGACGAGATGTTCGGGTTGCTCACAGCGAACCACCCTAGCGTGCACGGCAAATCGATTCGTCATCCGCCCGCCCCAACGGTGCGATCGGAAATCGGCAGCGGAAGGCGCGGCGGACCACCCCGGGAGAAATAGACCATTTGGTTGCTCGGAATTCTCCCGGTGAACCGGCACACGGCGGAAATGTATTGTCGTCCGGCCGCATTCGACCGCGCATACAATTCAGAGAACAGCGAGCGAGCGAACTTCCCTGGTGAAGTGCGCGGCGCCGGTCGCGACCGATCGCATACCGGCCGCTTCCAGTGCCTTATATCCGCCGACCAGATCGGTCGCCCGGTGCAGACCCAATTGGCGCAACGACGCCGCGGCCAGACTGGAGGTGTATCCCTCGGAGCACACCACCACCCATTCCACATCGTGATCGGTGGCCAGGGCGAGACGAGCCGAACTGCTGGGATCGAGCCGCCACTCGAGCACATTTCGTTCGATGACCAGGGCTCCGGGTAGCGCGCCCTCCCGGGCCCGCTGGGCGGCGGGCCGGATATCGACCAGGAACGCGCCCCGGGCGAGCGCGGCGGGGAGCTCCACGGGATGGATCCGCCGCAACTGGGAACGGGCCTGATCGAGCATCTGGTCGATGGTCAGTCGCGACATCAGAGATCACCTTCGGGCTGGTCGGTGAGAACGGTGTGGGTGCGGCGCAGGCTGCCGTGTCCGGTGACTTCGTAGTAGGACATGGCGGTGAGCGGCGGCGAGTAGGCGTGCACGCTGAGCGTGGGATCGAGCGGCCCGACAGCCGGGGAGCCCGATACCGCGATCCGATCGGGGGCCCGCACGACATCGTGCACCCAGCCGATGGGGAAGGCGGCCTGATCGCCGGCGGACAGCACGCGGTGGCGCAATTCGGTACCGTTCCAACGATATTCGGCCAGAGCACCACTGAGCACCGTCAGCGCGCCGAGCGAACCGGCGTGGTCGTGCAGTTTCGTGGATTTATCCGGAGTCCAGCTGATCAGCCAGACATCGACCTCGTCGTCGGAGACCAGCCGGGTGGCCCAGCGATCGACCGCCGGCCACGATCCGTCCGCGGGAAGCAGATGGTCGTACCGGCCGGCGAGCACATCCTCACCGGTCTCATCGGTCAGCCGGAGCAGATCCGCCGGACGTAAACGAGTCGGCAGTGCCGGGGCGATCGGACGATCGGGAATCGGATTCGCGGCCGCGGCGGAAGTATCACGAGCCGACCGGCGCACTACGGACGAAAGAACAGGCGAATGCATCAGCGCATCTCCAGGAAGTAAAGAAACGGTCGAGGACTGCAGAATGCCTCGAACGGTCGAGGCGAATCAGCCTCGACAACACTCCTGGGTACGCATGCGAATCAGCACACGGTGAGCTTAGCAAGCCGCCGACGCCACGGCTACATTCGAGTCGGCGGAATATGTCACAGCCGGACGGGCTCGGGGAATCACCCGCGACCGCGGCGCTGAGTACGTTCGAAGACCAGCCGCAGCCCGGTCATCGTGAGATGCGGTTCGTGGTGCTCGATCGTCTCGGATTCGTCCACGATCAGCGGAGCGGCCGCGCCGGTCGCCACCACGGCGACCCCGTCGTCGGCGAAACCATCGATATCGTCGCGGATACGGTCCACCAGGCCGTCCACCAGTCCCGCGAAGCCGAAGATCGCCCCCGACTGGATACATTCCACACTGTTCTTACCCACCACCGACCGGGGCCTGGTCAACTCCACCCGGCGCAACGCGGCCCGCTCTATCAGGGCCTCGGTCGCGGTCTCCACTCCCGGCGCGATGACTCCGCCGAGGAACTCGCCCTTCGCCGAGACGAGATCCACACAGACCGAAACACCGAAATCCACCACGATCGCGGCGCCACCGAACTGGTGATGAGCGGCGAGACTGTTCACGATCCGGTCCGCGCCGACCTCTTTCGGATTGTCGACCAACAGCGGGATACCGGTCCGCACGCCGGGCTCCACCAGCAGATGCGGCACATGCTGCCAGTACCGGTCCAGCATCGATCGCAATTCCCGCAGCACCGGTGGCATGGTCGACAAACCCACTACACCGGTCACCTCGTCGAGATCGGAGCCCACCAGTCCGCGCAGACTCATCGCGAACTCGTCGGCGGTGTGCAGCGGATTCGTATGGATCCGCCAATGCCGGACGAGCTCGGACTGCGGACCCGAACCCGCGATCAACCCGACAACCGTGCTGGTCGTCCGGACGTCGATGGTCAGGAGCATGCGGTCACCGCCGCCGCTCAGGCGAAGGTGAGATTGCGGGGGCTGATCAGATCCGAGCCCTCGGGCGCATGCGCCGGATCCGATCCCAGCTCGACCGGACGATTACGGGAATCGACGAACACCACCTTCGGGTCGTACTCGCGCAGCTCTGCTTCGTCCATCATCCCGTAGGCGATGAGAATGACCAGGTCACCAGGATTGACCAGATGTGCGGCGGCACCGTTGATACCGATCACACCCGAACCCCGCTCACCCGCGATCACATAGGTCTCCAGCCGGGCGCCGTTGTCGATATCGACGATGCAGACCTGCTCGCCCTCGAGCAGATCGGCGGCATCGAGAAGATCCTGATCGATGGTCACCGAACCGACATAGTGCAGGTCGGCATGGGTCACGGTGGCCCGGTGGATCTTCGATTTCATCATGGTGCGCAACATCATCGTCGCCTTTCTGTGTTCATGGTGCCGCCTCCGGCGGCACGGGGTCGGGGCCCTCGT
>JABFXT010000528.1 GCA_013361595.1 Nocardia sp.
ATCGGGGAACTAATTCGGCGTGCCGCGCGTTGCGCCCAGATCACACAGGTTAGGTTTACCTTTGTAAGGCGCTGAAGGGGTTCCGCGGCGGGTTCGTCGCGCCTTCTTCCACCTACTCGGACAACCCCTCCGCGACCTCGAATTGTTCCGCAAAACCTTGCTGTGCAGCGGATTTCACATCTTGTCGCAGGCGCGCCCCTCCAGCGTGCGATTTACGGCACGCACATGAGCTCACAATGCCGATGTCACCATTGCGCGCAGCGGCAATGTGCAAAATGTCTCAGTCCACAAGGGCAAGTTACTCAAGAGTAGCCCACAGATCCGTTCGGCGGCGAAAGCATTTTCGGCAATATCGGCGCAATTACGCGCAAGCCGGAACCGGACGCCCCGGCGCAGACGATTCGACGCCTCGCCGGCGACCTGCGGCCGACGACAGAACCGGGCCCACCGGCCGCCTGCGGCCCGGAGCCCGGGCCGCCGCCGGTGGACCACCGCGGATCAGTCGCCCTCGTGGATCGATTCGACCCGTAACCGCACAGCTTCGTAGTTGAAAACGGTATCGACGATATCGCCGGGCACCCGGCCCAGGAGAGCTTGGCTCGCCAGCGCGCTCTGCGGGTACTTGCCGATGGCCGGATCGGCCTCGTGATCGGGCACGATCCGGTACTCCAGCCGTACCTCGACCTGGCCGTAGGCATCGAGCTTGGCCAGCAGCATTTTCGAATACACCATGACGATGAGGAACTTCGGAAGCGTCATTCGCACCTTCCTGGTGATGGGCCCCGGCCGAGCGGCCGGCACTCTACATATCTCCGAGCGGAACGACGCGTTTCACATCCGCCCGGAGCAGAGCGTGTGCGCCACCGCGCAGCGGGAACGGTGAGCAGCGGGAACAGTCGTACGGCAGGCTGGGCCGGGACCCGGTGGGTCGCCCACGGACGCGGGAGCAGCAATGGACATCGCGGGAGCAGCAATGGACATCGATTGGAATCTTCTTCGCACCACCGCACAAACCGCCATGCGACGCGCCTATGCGCCGTACTCCCGTTACCCGGTGGGTGCGGCGGGCTGGGACGGCGGCACGGTCTCGGCCGGCTGCAATGTCGAGAATGTGTCCTATGGGCTGGGGCTCTGCGCGGAATGTGTGCTGGTCGGCAATAACGTATCCGCCGGTGGCGGGCGGCTGATCGCGATCTCGGTCTGCGACTCACGGGGCGCGATCCTGCTGCCCTGCGGCCGCTGCCGCCAGGTGCTCTACGAATTCGGCGGGCAGGAACTGCTGGTCGACCACCGGGACGGGCCGGTCCCGCTGGGCCGGCTGCTGGCCGACGCCTTCGGTCCCGACGACCTGGCCGCCGGCCGGACCTGACGCGTCCCGCACCCGGCCGCGACGGGCACCCGACCCGTCCCCCACCCTTATCCCGTGCCCGGATCCCGTGTCCGGCCGGGCGCGAGGGACCGCCGCCGCGCCGACGGACCACCGGAGGCCGGACCGGCGCCGCACGTCGATCGGCGGAGTGCCGGAATCCCGGCGCGCTCGCACGGGTTGGTCCGGGTATGACAGTTCCCCTCTCCGTTCTCGACCTGGCCGCCGTCGCCGCCGACGGATCGCACCGGCAGGCACTCGCCGACACCCTCACCGTCGCCCGGGAGGCCGAGCGATTGGGGTTCCACCGGTTCTGGGTGGCCGAGCACCACGGCATGCCGGGTATCGCCAGTTCGGCTCCGCCGGTGCTGATCGCCGCGGTGGCGGCAGCGACCGAACGGATCCGGGTGGGGTCCGGCGGAGTGATGCTGCCCAACCATTCCGCGCTGGTCGTCGCCGAACAGTTCGGCACCCTGGTGGCGCTCTACGGCGACCGGATAGATCTGGGGCTGGGTCGCGCGGCGGGCACCGATCCGCTCATCTCGGCGACCATCCGGCGCGGGGCGGCGGCCGAGGCGGTGGAAGACTTCCCGAAACAGGTGGTGGAACTACTCGCCTACTTCGGGACGATCCCACCGTTGCGCGGCGGGCAGGGCGACCGTATCCAGGCCGTTCCCGGTCACGGCGATTCCCCCGAGATGTGGCTGCTCGGCTCCAGCGATTTCAGTGCGCGGCTGGCCGCCATGATGGGTCTGCCGTTCGCCTTCGCGCATCATTTCGCCGGTGGGCGCAACACTCCGCTGGTCTTCGACCTGTACCGCAGCGAGTTCCGGCCCTCGGAGGTGCTGCGCGAACCGCATTCGATGCTGGCCGTGGCGACCGTGGTCGCCGATTCCGCCGCGGAGGCCCGGCGGCGGACGCTCCCCCAGAGCCTGGTCCAGTTGCGGATGCGCACCGGACAGCTCCCGCAGCGGATCCCGACCCTGGCCGAAGCCGAGGAGTACGCGTGGTCGGACGCGGAGAACGCGTTCGTCGACGACCGCAACGCCGACCAGGCGATCGGTACCCGCGAGCAGGTACTCGACCGGCTCGACACGCTGGCGAAGGACACCGGCGCGGACGAGATCATCGTCACCCCGACCGGACCCACGGTGGCGCACCGGCTCGAAACGCTGCGAGCGCTCCGGCAATAGCGCGCCCGCCGGACCCGCGCACCGGCACGACGTCGCTGCCACACTGGGGACGTGACGGCACACGACGCGGTATCGATCATCGGAGCCAAACGCGACGGCGGTGAACTGTCCGATACGCAGATCGATTGGGCGATCGCCGCCTTCACCCGCGGTGAGATGGCCGACGAGCAGATGGCGGCGCTGGCCATGGCGATCGTGCTGCGCGGGATGAACCGCCGCGAGACCGCGCGCTGGACCGAGGCGATGCTCCGGTCGGGCCGGCGGCTGGATTTCACCGACCTGCCCCGGCCCACCGTGGACAAACACTCCACCGGCGGTGTGGGCGACAAGATCACCCTGCCGCTGGCGCCACTGGTCGCGGCGTGTGGCGCGGCGGTACCGCAGTTGTCCGGGCGGGGCCTGGGATACACCGGCGGCACCTTGGACAAGCTGGAAGCCATCCCCGGCTGGCGGGCCGATATCGGCCCCGACCGGATGCGCGAGATCCTCACCGACCCGGCCGCGGGATGCGTGGTCTGCGCGGCCGGGGCCGACCTGGCGCCCGCCGACAAACGGCTCTACGCGCTGCGCGACACCACCGGCACCGTCGAATCGATCCCGCTGATCGCCAGTTCGATCATGAGCAAGAAGATCGCCGAGGGCACCGCCGCCCTGGTACTCGATGTGAAGGTCGGCTCCGGCGCGTTCATGCGCACCCACGACGAGGCGTACGCCCTGGCCACCGCCATGGTCGAACTCGGCGCCGATGCCGGTGTCGAGACCGTGGCCCTGCTCACCGCCATGGACGCCCCGCTGGGTCGCACCGCGGGCAACGCGCTCGAAGTCGCCGAAGCCGTGGAGGTGCTGGCGGGTGGCGGACCGGCCGACGTCGTGGAACTGACGCTGGCCCTGGCCCGCGAGATGGTCGCGCTGGCGGGCCTGGACACCGACCCGGCCGCGGCGCTGGCCGACGGCCGCGCCATGGACCACTGGCGGTCGATGATCCGGGCCCAGGGCGGCGACCCCACCGCACCGTTGCCCACCGCCACCCATACCGAGACGTTGTCCGTTCCGTCCTCGGGCATCCTGACCGGACTCGACGCGCGCGCGATCGGGATCGCCGCCTGGCGGCTCGGCGCCGGCCGCGCCCGGCAGGGCGATCCCGTCCAGGCCGGTGCCGGGATCCGGCTGCACGCCGGTCCGGGCGACCGGGTCACTGCCGGCCGTCCACTGCTCACCCTGCACACCGATACTCCCGAAGCGTTTCCCCGGGCGTTCGAGGCCCTGGTCGCGGCGGTCACCGTGAACGCCGCGGCCGATCCGGCGCCCGCCCGCGGACCGCTGATCCTCGACCGGGTCGGACCCGATCGCCGGCCCGGCCACTCCGGCCACCGCTGGACACCGCACGGACATTCCGGGCATCCGGCGGGACCGCTCGGTTCCGGTCACCACGCACACCCACCCGTTTCCGGCCACTGACCACCGAGGGAATTCCGGGTGAGCGGCAGCCGAAGAGGCGAAACGTTTCCGGCCGTCCGGCTGACCTGCGCGACATTCGGCGATACCGTCGGTACATGACCGGACCTTTGCCGCTGGATCTCGCAACGCTGCGCCGGGCGCCGAAAGCTCTGCTGCACGATCACCTCGACGGCGGCCTGCGGCCCGCCACCGTGCTCGAACTGGCCGCGGAATGTGGATACGACCGGCTCCCCGCGGCGGACGCGCAATCGCTGGCCCGCTGGTTCCGGGAGGCGGCCGACAGCGGTTCGCTGGAACGCTATCTGGAGACCTTCACCCATACGGTCGCGGTGATGCAGACCCCCGAGGGCCTGCACCGGGTGGCCCGCGAATGCGCGGCGGACCTGGCCGCGGACGGCGTCGTCTACGCCGAGGTACGGTTCGCGCCCGAACAACATCTCGAAGCCGGCCTGACTCTCGACGAGGTCGTCGAACACGTCCTGGCCGGATTCGCGGCGGGCGAGGCGGCCGCCGCCGCGGCCGGACAGCCGATCGTCGTGCGCTGCCTGCTCACCGCCATGCGGCACGCGGCGCGCTCCCGCGAGATCGCGGAGCTGGCCGTCCGCTTCCGCGACCGGGGAGTATGCGGATTCGATATCGCGGGCGCGGAGGCCGGGTACCCGCCCACCCGGCATCTGGACGCCTTCGAGTACATGCGGGTCAACAACGCGCATTTCACGATCCACGCGGGCGAGGCGTTCGGGCTGCCGTCGATCCACGAGGCATTGGCGTTCTGTGGCTGCGACCGGCTCGGTCACGGGGTTCGCATCGTCGACGACATCGAGGTGCCCGGCGGGCTCGCGGACGCCCGGCTCGGGCGGCTGGCCGCCTATGTGCGCGATACCCGCGTTCCGCTGGAGTTGTGCCCCTCGTCCAATGTCCAGACCGGCGCGGTGCCCTCACTGGACAAGCATCCGTTCGATCTGCTGGCGCGGCTGCGGTTCCGGGTGACGGTGAACACCGACAACAGGCTGATGAGCGATACCAGCATGAGCCGGGAGATGCTGAAATTGCACGAGACCTTCGGCTACGGCTGGAGTGATCTGGAGCGATTCACCATCAACGCGATGAAATCGGCGTTCATCCCGTTCCCGGAGCGCCTGCGCATCATCGACGACATCATCAAACCGGGATACGCGGTACTCCTGGGCTGACCCGGCGCCACCCGGAAACCGGACGGTACCGAAATCGTGGGTGGGAACTGTGGGCGACCGCGCCCGGCGGCGCCATCTAGGCTCGGCGTCGATGTACACGAGGCAGCAACACCAGCGCACCGCCCGACTCCTCGGCTCGGTGCTCGCCGCCGCGGTTCTCGCGGCCGGACCGATCACTCTGGGTGGACCCGCGGCAGCACAGCCCGCACCACCCACCACCACCCCGTTCGCCACACCGGTTACCGATACCTGCCCGCAGAAGACTCAACCGCCTCCCGCGATCGACGCCTCCGAGGTACCGGAACCGGGCGAAACGGCGCCGGTGCCACTCTCGGTCCCCGACTCCCCGGTCGGCGGGAAGCGGCTCGGTGAATGCGGTGTGGTGCTACCCACCGGTGCGCCCGCGCTGCCCGCGGATATCTCCGCGACCGCCTGGATGGTGTCGGATCTGGACACCGGCTCGGTTATCGCCGCCAAGGACCCGCACGGCCGGTACCGCCCGGCCAGCACCATCAAGGTGCTGTTGTCGATCGTCGCGCTGCGCACCCTGGATCTGGACAAGGTCGTTGTGGGCACTCAGGCCGACGCCGATGTCGAGGGCACCCGGGTCGGCATCGGACCGGGTGGCCGCTACTCGAACCGGCAGTTGCTGCACGCCCTGGTGATGGCGTCCGGTAACGACGCCGCCCATGCGCT